>NZ_JAGGKM010000011.1 GCF_017873715.1 Cytobacillus luteolus | reverse complement strand
ATTTCGAGCGTCTTCTCTTCATCAGAGTAGATTTTAAGTGCTAGCTTTTTCACATTTAAAATAATAGATGTTACATCTTCGACGACGCCTTCAATTGTTGAGAACTCATGCAGTACACCATCTATTTGTATAGATGTTACAGCGGCACCAGGGAGAGAAGACAATAGGATACGACGCAAGGAGTTACCCAAAGTTGTACCATATCCACGCTCGAGTGGCTCGACCACGAATTTACCAAACTTGGTATCTTCGCTGATGTCAACCGTTTCGATTTTTGGTTTTTCAATTTCGATCATTTATAAACCCTCCTTCAAAACGTCGAAACCCCGGCTAGATTGTATCTATATATGGATCTAACCGAAATTCCCTATAAGTAAGTTCCCGAATGTGCACAACAACTGGTTAATAATTCTGTAAGAACTTATAAATTACTTTATCATAACCCATTATTGACATGGATACAAAATCTATACAGAAAAATTAAACACGGCGACGTTTTGGTGGACGGCATCCGTTATGAGGAACTGGAGTTACGTCTTTAATTGCTGTAACTTCTAGACCTGCAGCTTGAAGGCTACGAATAGCAGCTTCACGACCAGCACCAGGACCTTTTACAGTAACTTCAAGAGTTTTCATACCATGTTCAACAGAAGCTTTTGCAGCAGTTTCAGCAGCCATTTGTGCTGCGAAAGGTGTAGATTTACGAGAACCTCTGAAACCTAATGCACCAGCACTTGACCAAGCAATTGCATTTCCGTGAACATCAGTAATAGTAACAATTGTGTTATTGAATGTTGAGCGGATGTGAGCTACACCAGCTTCAATATTCTTTTTCACACGACGTTTACGAGTATTCGTTTTACGTGCCATTGTTCAATTCCCTCCTTTACTATTTTTTCTTGTTCGCTACAGTACGGCGTGGACCTTTACGTGTACGAGCATTGTTTTTCGTATTTTGACCACGAACTGGTAATCCGCGACGATGACGAAGCCCACGGTAAGCACCAATTTCGATAAGACGTTTAACATTTAGTGAGATTTCACGACGAAGGTCACCTTCAACCTTTAGACGGTCAATAACTTCACGAATTTTTCCTAATTCATCTTCAGTAAGATCACGAACGCGTGTATCCGGTGATACGCCAGCTTCAGCAAGAACTTTCTGTGCTGTAGTCTTTCCGATACCGAAAATATATGTTAATGATATTACAATACGTTTTTCACGTGGAATATCAACACCAGCAATACGTGCCATTTATACACACACCTCCTTGTATATTAGCCTTGTTTTTGTTTATGTTTCGGGTTTTCACAAATAACCATAACTTTACCTTTACGACGAATAACTTTACATTTTTCGCAGATAGGCTTTACAGATGGTCTAACTTTCATTTTTCAAACCTCCTTGATAGTACGGAGTGCATTTATTTGAATCGGTAGGTAATTCTACCGCGTGTTAAGTCATATGGTGATAATTCTACAGTAACTTTATCTCCAGGTAAAATGCGAATAAAGTGCATGCGAATTTTACCAGAGACATGAGCTAATACAGTATGACCATTCTCTAATTCAACCTTAAACATTG
Organism: Cytobacillus luteolus; assembly: GCF_017873715.1. Lineage (NCBI taxonomy): Bacteria > Bacillati > Bacillota > Bacilli > Caryophanales > Bacillaceae > Litchfieldia > Litchfieldia luteola. The sequence goes on along the minus strand of NZ_JAGGKM010000011.1, from coordinate 47,664 downwards.
CGTTAGGTAATGTCTCAGCAACAGTACCTTCCACTTCAATTACATCGTCTTTAGCCATCGAATTGTTCTCCCTTCTTCAAATCAGTAACGTGATCATTAATAAACTTTTGTAATGCATACTTAAGTTTACCATTTGTCACACGACTCGTTTCATTAATACTGCTCTGAACTTCCGGAGATACGCAATTGAAAAATTCAAGATGATTAATGTTTTTCTTTTTAGGCTTATTGAACTTCCGCTTATCCCCATCTGCAAGTAATACGAAGCGTTCATCGAGAATTTGTATGATCACTGCATACTGACCGGCATCTCTGCCCTCTGTAATCATTACAAACTGACCTATGAGTGGACTCGAATCAGATTCGCGCAAACCATAATCACCTTCACTTAGGCTTTTGTAAGGATCTCATATCCATTTTCGGTAATAGCAATTGTATGTTCAAAGTGAGCACACATTTTACCATCAACTGTGACAACAGTCCAGTTATCAGCTAACGTTTTCACGTATCGACTACCTGCATTCACCATTGGTTCGATTGCAAGCACCATCCCTGGCTTTAGCCTTGGTCCTTTATTAGGAGGACCGTAATGAGGGATTTGAGGGTCTTCATGCAAGTCTTGCCCAACACCATGCCCAACATACTCTCGTACGATCGAAAAGTTGTGAGACTCAACATAGTCCTGAATTGCATGAGAGATATTCGAAAGCCTCTCACCAGGCTTTGCTTGATCTAAACCTTTGAATAGTGATTCCTCGGTAACCTTTAGAAGTTTTTGGTTTTCCTCTGATATAGTACCAACTGCATATGTCCAAGCAGAATCTCCATGGTAACCATTATACTTCGCACCTATGTCGATACTAATGATATCACCATCTCGAAGTATTCTATCACCTGGTATCCCGTGTACTAATTCTTCGTTTACAGAAGCGCAGATGCTTCCGCGAAAACCATTATACCCTTTAAAGGAAGGAAGTGCATCAGCTTTGAGAATAAACTTCTCAGCGATTGCATCCAATTCTTTTGTACTAATACCTGGTGTAATATGTTTTTGCAGTTCTTGATGTGTTAGAGCAACGATTTTGCCAGCTTCACGCATGATCTCTATCTCACGTGGAGTCTTACAAATAATCATTCACCCGAACCTCCAAGTAGTGCTTTTATATCAGCAAATACCTCATCAATATGTTGCTGACCATTAATATTACGAAGATACCCTTTAGCATTATAAAAATCAAGAAGTGGCTTAGTTTGTTCTAAGTTAACCTCAAGTCTATTACCTACAGTCTCAGCATTATCATCTGGACGCTGATATAGCTCTCCTCCACATTTGTCACAAACCCCATCTTGTGCAGGTGGGTTAAAAACTAAGTGGTAAGTAGATCCACAGCTTTTACAAATCCTACGGCCTGTAAGACGATCCATAAGAATGCTTTGGTCAACATCTATGTTAATTACATAGTCAATTGTCTTTCCTAATTCGGAAAGCATTCCTTCTAATGCATCAGCTTGAGCAACAGTTCGAGGGAAACCATCAAGTAAAAAGCCTTTTTCACAGTCATCTTTACTTAATCGTTCACGAACAATACCGATTGTCACTTCATCTGGAACCAAGTTTCCTTGATCCATAAATGATTTTGCTTTTATTCCAAGTGGTGTTCCTTCTTTAATCGCAGCACGGAACATGTCACCCGTTGAGATATGAGGGATTGAATAGCTATCAACAATTCGCTCTGCCTGAGTGCCTTTACCAGCACCAGGTAGTCCCATCAATACTAGGTTCATATTTGTTCCCCCTCAGTCTCTTATATTCAGGTTCTGGGAATTAAATTCCCAGTACCATATTATTTAATAAAGCCTTTGTAGTGGCGCTTTACAAGCTGACTTTCAAGCTGTTTCATTGTTTCAAGTGCAACACCAACAACGATTAGCAAACTTGTTCCACCAATTTGTGCTGAAGGTGGTAGGCCAGCAAAGTTTATAAAGAATACAGGAAGGACTGAAATTACTGATAAGAAGATCGCACCAACAAATGTAAGTCTATATAGAATACGAGTTACATATTCCTGTGTATTCTTTCCTGGACGGATGCCGGGAATATATCCACCTTGCTTCTTTAAATTCTCTGCCATTTGTTCTGGATTTACCTGAACGAATGTATAGAAATAAGTGAAAGCAATAATTAGTGCAACATATAAAATCATTCCAACCGGTTGTGAATAATCGAATGTTCTTTGAATCCATAATGTTACATCATTTTGACCAAAAAACGAAGCGATAGTTGGTGGAGTAATGATAAATGAAATAGCAAAGATTACTGGAATTACTCCTGCTGCATTAACTTTTAGCGGTAAGTGTGTTGAATGTCCACCAACTGGACTATTCGCAACTAAACGCTTTGCATACTGAATCGGGATTTTACGTAATGCTTGTTGAATGAAGATTACACCAACCACGATTGCAATAACAGCTAATAAAAGTAAAACAACAGTAACAATACGTAAGAATAGAGCATCTCCTGCATCGCCAAACTGCTGTGCATAGATTTGATTTACTGTCGTAGGAATAGCAGCTACGATCCCCGCGAAGATAATGATTGAAATACCATTACCTACTCCTTTAGCAGTAATCTGTTCTCCTAACCACATTAAAAATGCAGTTCCACCAGTTAAAACTGTAGCGATTAATAGATAAGTACCTACTCCTGGGTTTTCAATCAATTGACCGCCAGCCATATTGTTGAATCCATAAGACATACCAAGTGCTTGGATAAAACCTAGCACAATTGTACCGTAACGAGTAAATTGAGCCAATTTACGACGACCTACTTCACCTTGCTTTGACCACTCAGTGAACTTTGGTACAACATCCATTTGTAACAACTGCACGATAATGGATGCTGTAATGTAAGGCATAATCCCCATTGCTAGGATAGAGAAGTTATAAAGTGCTCCCCCACCAAACGTATTTAAGATACCAAACACATTTAATTCATCACTAGCTTTTAGGACATCTGGATTTACACTAGGAACAGGTATGAATGTACCAATTCGAAATATAACTAACATTAAAAGAGTGAAAATGATCTTATTTCTGATATCACTTACGCGCATAAAATTGGAGATTGTCTGAAACATTAGATCACCTCAGCCTTACCGCCTGCTGCTTCGATTGCTTCTTTAGCGGCAGATGAGAATTTATGAGCTCTCACTGTAAGCTTCTTTTCAACAGCACCTTTAGCAAGGACTTTAACACCTGAGTTTAACTTGCTGATTACACCGGTCTCTAATAAAAGTTCAGGTGTAACTTCAGTGCCGTCTTCAAAGCGGTTTAACGTTTCAAGGTTTACAATAGCAAAGTCTTTACGACTGATGTTTGTGAAACCACGTTTAGGAAGACGTTGGAATAAAGGTGTTTGACCACCCTCAAATCCTGGGCGAACTCCTCCGCCAGAACGAGCGTTTTGACCTTTATGACCTTTACCAGATGTTTTCCCGTTACCAGAACCTGTACCACGACCTACTCGGTTACGAGTTTTACGTGAACCTTCTGCTGGTTTTAATTCATGAAGTTTCATTTGGGCACCTCCTTATTGATAAAGATTCGATTATTGTTCTGTAACTGTAACTGTAACTAGATGAGAAACTTTATTAATCATACCGCGAATCGCAGCATTGTCCTCGTGCACTACAGTTTGATGCATCTTTTTCAAGCCAAGTGTGCGAACAGTTACACGTTGATCTTCAGGACGACCTATTACACTACGAGTGAGGGTAATTGCTAATTTGTTTGCCATTTTATTTCCCTCCTTATCCTAACAGTTCTTCAACTGATTTACCACGTAACTTAGCTACATCTTCAGCACGCTTCAATTGGTTAAGACCATTAATAGTAGCACGCACCATATTGATAGGTGTGTTTGTACCTAGAGATTTAGATAAAATGTCATTAACACCAGCTAATTCAAGTACTGCACGCACTGGACCACCAGCGATAACCCCAGTACCCTCTGAAGCAGGCTTAAGTAGTATGTTACCTGCACCAAATTGTCCGATAACTTGGTGTGGAATTGTTGTTCCAACCATTGGTACAGTGATCAAGTTTTTCTTAGCATCTTCAATAGCTTTGCGGATAGCTTCTGGTACTTCTTGTGCTTTACCAGTACCCATTCCGACATGGCCGTTCTTATCGCCAACAACGACTAATGCAGCAAAGCGGAAACGACGTCCACCTTTTACTACTTTAGCAACACGGTTGACAGTAACAACGCGCTCTTCAAGTTCTAATTTGTTTGGATCTACGCGACGCATGTTATGTCCCTCCTTTTTTGATTAAAATTCTAGACCAGCTTCACGAGCAGCGTCAGCTAAAGCTTTAATACGTCCATGATATAGGTATCCTCCACGGTCGAATACTACCGTTTTAACACCTTTTTCTTGAGCACGCTTAGCAACTAGCTCACCAACTTTAACTGCAGAATCCATGTTTGCCGAAGATTCTAAGCTAAGTTCTTTATCTAAAGTCGAAGCACTAGCAATCGTTACTGAATTTAAATCATCGATTACTTGAGCATAAATGTGTTGATTTGAACGGTACACATTTAAACGAGGGCGTGTAGCAGTTCCTGATAATTTTGAACGAACACGTGCATGTCTTTTCTTACGAACTGCATTTTTATCAGGTTTCGTAATCATCTACGTCACTCCTTTCTTTTTTCTAAGCGGTATTACTTAGCAGTTTTACCTTCTTTACGACGAACTTTTTCACCTTCGTAACGGATACCTTTTCCTTTATAAGGCTCAGGTGGTCTTACATCACGAATATTAGCAGCAAGTGCACCAACACGTTCTTTATCGATACCTTTAACGATGATCTTAGTGTTAGCTGGTACATCTACTTCAACTCCAGCTTCAGGAGTAATTTCAACAGGATGAGAGTAACCAACGTTAAGAACTAGTTTGTTTCCTGATTTAGAAGCACGGTAACCGACACCCACTAATTCAAGACCTCTTTCATAACCTTTTGCTACACCTTCAACCATGTTTCCTAGAATACTACGAGTTGTACCATGAAGTGCACGATGCTCTTTATTATCAGTAGGACGAGTAACGCTAAGAACGTTATCTTCCACATTAATAGTCATATCAGGGTGGAAAGTACGAGTAAGTTCGCCTTTCGGACCTTTCACAGTAACAGTGTTATCATTCATTGTAACAGTAACACCAGTTGGGATTTCTAAAAGTTTTTTACCAACACGTGACATCTATTACACCTCCATTCATTTAAAAACTTATTACCAAACGTAACCTAGTACTTCTCCACCAGCTTGTTTTTGACGAGCTTCTTTGTCAGTGAAAACACCTTGTGAAGTTGAAATAATCGCAATTCCTAAACCGTTTAATACACGTGGTACTTCATCAGCTTTCGCATATACGCGAAGACCAGGCTTACTAATACGTTTTAATCCTGTGATTACACGCTCATTATTTGCACCATATTTCAAGAAAATACGGATGATTCCTTGCTTGTTATCTTCTACATACTCAACATCACGAACGAATCCTTCACGCTTTAAAATTTCAGCGATTTCTCTCTTAATTTTTGAAGCTGGGATTTCTAATTTCTCGTGACGTACCATGTTCGCATTACGGATGCGAGTTAGCATATCTGCAATAGGATCTGTCATGACCATTGTAATTTTACCTCCTTCCCATTATCGGGTTTTACCAACTTGCTTTTTTAACACCAGGAATTTGACCCTTATAAGCTAGTTCACGGAAACAAATACGACAAAGTTTAAATTTGCGTAATACTGAATGAGGACGTCCGCAACGCTCACATCGAGTGTACTCTTGTACTTTAAATTTCTGAACGCGTTTTTGTTTCGCAATCATAGATTTTTTAGCCACGATATCGCCTCCTTTACTTTTGGAACGGCATTCCGAATTGAGTTAATAACTCACGAGCTTCTTCATCTGATTTAGCAGTTGTTACAATAACGATATCCATACCACGAACTTTAGATACTTTATCGTAATCAATCTCAGGGAAGATTAATTGTTCTTTAACACCAAGTGTATAGTTACCACGGCCATCAAAAGATTTCTTAGAAATACCACGGAAGTCACGTACACGTGGAAGAGAAACTGAAATTAGTTTATCTATGAATTGATACATACGCTCACCGCGTAATGTAACTTTAGCACCGATAGGCATACCTTCACGTAAGCGGAAACCTGCGATAGATTTCTTAGCTTTTGTTACTACAGGCTTTTGACCAGTAATTGTAGCTAATTCCTCAACAGCTGTATCTAATGCTTTTGAATTAGCAACCGCATCACCAATACCCATGTTGATAACGATCTTTTCTAGTTTAGGAACTTCCATAACTGAAGAATAGTTAAACTTGCTCATTAAAGCAGGTGTAATGTCATTCTGAAATTTTTCTTTTAGGCGGTTCATTTCAGTACCTCCTTTCTTCTACTATTTATCTAATAATTCACCAGATTTTTTTGCAACACGTACCTTTTTGCCATCTTCTACTTTAAATCCAACTCTTGTAGGAGTTCCTGATTTAGGATCTAATGGCATTACATTTGATACATGGATAGCTGCTTCTTTATTAATGATTCCACCTTGTGGGTTTGCTTGTGATGGTTTAGAGTGTTTTTTAACAATGTTCACACCTTCAACAAGTACACGGTCTTTCTTTGGGTAAGCCTCAAGGATTACACCTTGTTTACCTTTATCTTTTCCAGAGATAACTTGAACTTTATCACCTTTTTTTACATGCATCTAACTCGCACCTCCTTAAAAGGCATTTCTTTAATTGATTTATAATACTTCCGGAGCTAATGAAACGATTTTCATAAAGTTATTGTCACGTAATTCACGTGCTACAGGTCCGAAGATACGAGTTCCACGTGGACCCTTGTCATCACGGATAATTACGCAAGCATTTTCATCAAAACGAATATATGATCCATCATTACGACGTACTCCGCGTTTTGTACGAACAATTACCGCTTTAACTACGTCACCTTTTTTAACAACGCCTCCTGGTGTTGCTTGTTTTACTGTACAAACAATAACATCACCAATATTTGCTGTCTTACGACCTGAACCACCTAGAACTTTAATTGTAAGAACTTCACGAGCTCCAGAGTTGTCAGCTACTTTTAAACGAGTTTCTTGTTGAATCATTATGAAACCTCCCTTCGGATTTGTGATTTATCCGAACATATATTAGATAATAACTGCTTTTTCTACAACTTCAATTAAACGGAAGCGTTTTGTTGCAGATAACGGACGAGTCTCCATAATTTTTACGATATCGCCAGTTTTTGCTTCGTTATTCTCATCATGAGCTTTGAATTTTTTAGAATACTTTACGCGCTTCCCGTAAAGTGAATGTTTCTTATAGGTTTCTACAAGAACTGTGACTGTCTTATCCATCTTGTCAGACACGACACGACCAGTATAGACTTTGCGTTGGTTGCGTTCACTCATTTAGCAAACCCTCCTCTCTGGTTAACGATTATTAACGCCGATCTCTCTCTCACGGATAACAGTTTTCATACGAGCGATCGATTTACGAACTTCACGAATACGAGCTGTGTTCTCAAGCTGACCAGTAGCTAACTGGAAGCGTAGGTTGAATAGCTCTTCTTTTAAAGATTTAACTTTTTGTTCAATTTCGGCAGTGGTTAATTCACGAATTTCTTTTGGATTACTCATTTGATTCACCACCAATTTCTTCACGTTTTACAAACTTAGTTTTGATTGGTAGCTTATGAGATGCTAAACGAAGTGCCTCTCTTGCTACTTCTTCAGATACACCTGAAATTTCAAACATTATTTTACCCGGTTTTACAACAGCTACCCATCCTTCAGGCGCCCCTTTACCGGATCCCATACGTACCTCTAAAGGTTTTGCTGTGTACGGCTTAGAAGGGAAAATTTTAATCCATACTTTACCGCCACGTTTCATATAACGAGTCATTGCGATACGAGCTGCCTCAATCTGACGGTTCGTAATCCATGATGCTTCAAGTGCTTGAATACCATATTCACCGAAGTGAACCTCAGTACCACCTTTAGCATTACCACGCATTTTCCCGCGGTGTTCTCTACGATACTTAACGCGTTTTGGCATTAACATAATTAATTTCCTCCTTCCTCAGTTTTCTTTCTCGTAGGAAGGACCTCTCCACGATAAATCCAAACTTTAACTCCGATTTTACCGTATGTTGTATCTGCCTCTGCAGTGCCATAGTCAATATCAGCACGAAGTGTATGAAGAGGAACTGTTCCTTCACTATAATGTTCAGAACGAGCGATATCTGCACCGCCTAGACGACCAGAAACCATTGTTTTAATTCCTTTTGCACCAGCGCGCATTGCACGTTGGATAACTTGCTTTTGTGCACGACGGAAAGATACACGGTTTTCTAATTGACGAGCGATGTTTTCAGCAACAAGAATTGCTTCCATATCTGCTCTTTTGATTTCAAGAATATTGATGTGTACACGTTTACCAGTTAATTGGTTTAACGCTTTACGAAGTGCTTCAACCTCTGTACCACCTTTACCAATTACCATACCTGGTTTAGCAGTGTGAACAGTTACGTTTACACGGTTAGCAGCACGTTCGATTTCTATTTTAGATACTGAAGCATCATGTAGACGCTTAGCGATATACTCACGAATCTTAAGGTCTTCATGTAATAAGTCTGCATAATCTTTGCCTGCGTACCATTTTGATTCCCAATCACGGATAACTCCGATACGCAAACCTATAGGATTAACTTTTTGACCCACTGATTATCCCTCCTTCTTTTCTGATACCACGATTGTAATGTGGCTAGTACGTTTGTTAATTTGTGAAGCACGACCCATTGCACGTGGACGGAAACGTTTCAATGTTGGACCTTCATTAACAAAAGCATCTGTAATTACTAGGTTATTAGCGTCCATTTCGTAGTTATGTTCTGCATTTGCAATTGCAGAGTTAAGTACTTTCTCTACAATTGGAGAAGCAGCCTTAGGCGTATGGCGTAGGATCGCCACTGCCTCACCTACTTGCTTACCTCGAATTAAATCTATCACTAAACGTGCTTTACGAGGAGCAATACGAACTGTGTTTGCAACAGCTTTAGCTTGCATAATAAATGCCTCCTCTCATTAGCGTCTTGTTTTCTTATCGTCATTTGCGTGGCCTTTATACGTACGGGTAGGTGCGAATTCACCTAGTTTGTGACCAACCATATCTTCCGTAACATATACTGGTACATGCTTACGACCATCATAAACAGCAATTGTGTGACCAATAAATTGAGGGAAAATCGTTGAACGACGAGACCAAGTTTTGATAACTTGTTTCTTTTCAGTTTCATTCATTTTCTCAACTTTAACCATTAAATGATCATCAACAAAAGGTCCTTTTTTTAAGCTGCGACCCATATGTGAACCTCCCTTCGTGATTGCCCTACGGTTCCTGTGAACCGTAGCTCAACCCCGTTATTTTTTACGACGACGTACGATGAACTTATCTGATTTGTTCTTCTTCTTACGAGTTTTCGCTCCAAGTGTTGGTTTACCCCAAGGAGACATTGGTGACTTACGTCCGATTGGTGCTTTACCTTCACCACCACCGTGTGGGTGATCGTTCGGGTTCATTACAGATCCACGTACTGTTGGGCGTTTGCCTAACCAACGAGAACGACCTGCTTTACCAATGTTAATAAGTTCGTGTTGTTCGTTACCAACTTGGCCGATAGAAGCACGGCAAGTAGCAAGAATCATACGTACTTCACCTGAGTTTAAACGTACAAGTACGTATTTACCTTCTTTACCAAGAACTTGAGCAGAAGTACCAGCAGAACGAACTAATTGTCCACCTTTACCAGGCTTTAACTCAATGTTATGGATAACTGTACCAACAGGAATGTTAGCAAGTGGAAGTGCATTACCTACTTTAATATCAGCTTCAGGACCAGACATTACTTCTAAACCTACTACTAAGTTCTTAGGAGCAAGGATGTAACGTTTTTCTCCATCAACATAATTGATTAAAGCGATATTTGCTGAACGGTTTGGATCGTACTCGATTGTAGCAACGCGTCCAGGTATACCATCTTTATCACGTTTGAAATCGATGATACGGTATTGACGTTTATGTCCGCCACCTTGGTGACGTACAGTTAATTTACCTTGGTTATTACGTCCGCCTTTTCTGTGTAAAGGCGCTAATAATGATTTCTCTGGAGTAGCAGTTGTGATTTCTGCGAAATCAGAAACTGTCATTCCACGACGACCATTTGAGGTTGGTTTATACTTTTTTATCGCCATCTCTATTTCCCTCCTTCACTAATAGACTTATACTTCAAAGAATTCGATTTCTTTGCTATCAGCTGTTAATTTTACGATTGCTTTTCTACGACGGTTAGTGTAACCACTGTGACGTCCCATACGCTTAAATTTACCTTTATAGTTCATGATGTTAACTTTTTCTACATCGACACCGAAGATTTGCTCGATAGCGTCTTTAACTTCAGTCTTGTTAGCTTTAACATCAACATCAAACGTATATTTCTTTTCAGACATTAAGTCAGTTGAACGTTCAGTAATAACGGGGCGCTTAATAATATCACGAGGATCTCTCATTATGCAAGCACCTCCTCTACTTTTTCCACCGCAGCTTTAGTCATGATAAGCTTATCGTGGTTAAGAACATCAAGAACATTGATTCCGTTAGCAGTAACAACAGTTACTCCAGGAATGTTACGTGCTGATAATGCAACAGACTCATTTACATCACCTGTTACGATTAACGCCTTACGTTCTACTGATAATCCTTTTAGAATTGCAGACATTTCTTTAGTCTTTGGTGCTTCTAAAGTTAGGTTATCTAATACTAGTAAGTTGTTCTCTAATACTTTTGACGATAATGCTGATCTAACAGCTAAACGACGTACTTTTTTAGGTAATTTGAAGCTGTAGCTTCTTGGTGTAGGACCGAATACGATTCCGCCTCCACGCCATTGTGGTGAACGAATAGATCCTTGACGAGCGCGACCTGTACCTTTTTGTTTCCAAGGTTTGCGTCCTCCGCCACGTACTTCTGAACGAATTTTTGTTTTATGAGTTCCTTGACGTAAGGAAGCTCTTTGCATAATAACTGCTTCAAATAACACATGATTATTAGGTTCAATTCCGAATACCGAATCATTTAATTCGATTTCTCCTAAAGTTGAACCAGTTTGGCTATACAATGCAACTTTTGGCATTTGCATTTCCTCCTTTCTTAAAGAGATTATTTCGATTTAACCGCACTTTTAACAGTGATTAGAGCTTTTCTTGGTCCAGGAACGTTCCCTTTAACAAGAAGTAAGTTACGCTCAGTATCAACCTTAACAATTTGTAAGTTTTGAACTGTTACGCGCTCTCCACCCATGCGACCAGGTAATAGTTTGTTTTTGAATACGCGGTTTGGAGCAACAGGTCCCATTGACCCTGGGCGACGGTGGTAACGTGAACCGTGAGACATTGGTCCGCGTGATTGTCCATGGCGTTTGATTGAACCTTGGAAACCTTTACCTTTTGAAATTCCTGTTACATCTACCATATCTCCTTCAGCGAAGATATTTACGTTAACTTCCTGACCTACTTCGTAACCAGCAACCTCAATTCCGCGAATTTCGCGTAAGAAGCGCTTAGGTGCTGTATTCGCTTTTGCAACATGACCTTTTGCAGGTTTGTTAGAAAGCTTTTCTCTCTTATCTTCGAAACCTAATTGAATAGCTTCGTAACCATCGCTTTCAACAGATTTTGTCTGAAGAACAACGTTTGGAGTAGCTTCGATAACAGTTACAGGAACAAGTTCACCGTTTTCTACGAATACTTGAGTCATACCGATTTTTCTACCTAAGATTCCTTTGGTCATTAGTTACACCTCCTATATTTTTAACATGTATTTTATAGTTTAATTTCGATGTCTACACCAGACGGTAAATCTAAACGCATTAACGCATCAACAGTTTGTGGTGTTGGGTTAACGATGTCGATTAAACGTTTGTGTGTACGCATTTCGAATTGCTCACGAGAATCTTTATATTTGTGTACCGCACGAAGAATCGTATAAATTGATTTCTCAGTTGGAAGCGGAATTGGTCCAGATACAGCTGCACCAGAACGTTTCGCAGTTTCTACGATTTTTTCAGCAGACTGATCAAGAATTCTGTGATCATACGCCTTTAAACGAATACGAATTTTTTGTTTTGCCATTATTTTCCCTCCTTTATTCGCCTACTTTTAAAATAGACTTTCTCCGTGGAAATTTCCTTACACTCGCCATGGCAAAGCGGCCGGGTGTATCAGCAACCTTCCACATCATCGCAGTCAAAGACCAACATTCACTATTATATAATAATATAATAGGTAAATGCAACATAAAATATATTTTTATGCATGTCTTACGCACTTTTTTCATTATACATACCTATTAAGCTGTTTTCAAGTTTTCTAGGATTAATAGTTGAAGTTATATAATGGAAGAAAGTGATGTTTTAGCACGCTAATATATTCTTGTATGGATATAAGTTTCTTTAATGATGAAGGGTTAAGAGAAGTTGATTTTGTTAAAGGGGTAAATTTGTTTCTTGGTTCTATGGAGTAATAGAACTCCATCCAATTAATTATATATCGTTTTATCGATCTTTGTTTTAGGGGTAAGCTATTTTTATAGGCTGATAAGTCTTTTTATCGACCTAAAATATAGGGTTTGAACTAGTTTTTGAGCTGATAAATCATATATCGACCAATGTTTTATATTGCAGACTACAATATATGTTACCAGAGCTACCAGGTCATCTTCACTCAAATATATAATTACCTGATTATCAAGTTCCTTCTATATTATATATAACAACCATGATTTACTCCAAGCACCCTACAAGCCAATCCAAATAAAAAACAGGAAACCCGAAGGCCTCCTGTTTATAGTGTAATAAGAATTACTCTTGGATTGAAGCTACAACGCCAGCTCCAACAGTACGTCCACCCTCACGGATAGAGAATTTAGTTCCTTCTTCAATCGCAACTGAAGCGATTAGTTCAACAGTCATTTCGATGTTGTCACCAGGCATAACCATTTCTACGCCTTCAGGAAGGTTACAAATACCAGTTACGTCAGTTGTACGGAAGTAGAACTGAGGACGGTAGTTTGTGAAGAATGGAGTGTGACGTCCACCCTCTTCTTTAGATAATACATAAACTTCTGCTTTGAACTTTGTGTGTGGTTTGATTGTACCTGGTTTAGCAAGTACTTGACCACGTTGGATGTCATCACGTGAAACTCCACGAAGTAGAGCTCCAATGTTGTCTCCAGCTTCAGCATAGTCAAGAAGCTTACGGAACATTTCAACACCAGTAACAGTTGTTGTTTTAGGCTCTTCAGTTAAACCGATGATTTCGATTACTTCACCAACTTTTACTTGTCCACGCTCAACACGACCTGTAGCAACTGTTCCACGTCCAGTGATTGAGAATACGTCCTCAACTGGCATCATGAAAGGCTTATCAGTGTCACGAGGTGGAGTTGGAATGTATTCATCAACAGCAGCCATTAATTCGATAATTTTATCTTCCCACTCAGTTTCTCCTTCAAGAGCTTTAAGAGCAGAACCTTTTACTACTGGCACATCGTCTCCAGGGAAATCATAGTCAGATAGTAAATCACGAACTTCCATTTCAACTAATTCTAATAATTCTTCGTCATCAACCATGTCACATTTGTTTAAGAATACAACAAGGTGAGGTACACCTACCTGACGAGATAATAGAATGTGCTCACGAGTTTGTGGCATTGGACCATCAGCTGCAGATACAACTAAGATTCCGCCGTCCATTTGAGCAGCACCAGTGATCATGTTTTTAACATAGTCAGCATGTCCTGGGCAGTCTACGTGTGCATAGTGACGGTTGTCAGTTTCGTACTCAACGTGTGCAGTTGAGATTGTGATACCACGCTCACGCTCTTCAGGTGCACCATCGATTTGGTCATAAGCCATTGCTGTACCTTTACCAGATCTTTTTGCTAAAACTGAAGTGATAGCAGCAGTTAATGTAGTTTTACCATGGTCAACGTGTCCAATTGTACCGATGTTAGCATGTGCTTTGGAACGATCAAATTTTTCTTTACCCATTAGGGAAAACCTCCTTAAGTATTTGAGATAATTATTTTAAGTATGAAATGCTCTGAAAGTGAGAAATAGCTCCCACTTTCAAAGCCTACATAAGTAGTTATACTTTAACTACAGGTGAAAATCAATTATTCACCTTTATTTTTTTTGATGATTTCTTCAGAAATACTCTTAGGTACTTCCTCGTAGTGATCAAAGTGCATTGTAAATACTCCGCGACCTTGAGTGTTAGAACGTAATGAAGTAGCGTATCCGAACATTTCAGATAGTGGAACCATTGCACGAACAACTTGTGCATTTCCACGAGCTTCCATACCTTCTACACGTCCACGACGAGCAGTGATACCACCCATGATGTCTCCCATGTACTCATCAGGAATAACAACTTCAACTCTCATCATAGGTTCAAGAATAACTGGGTTACATTTTGAAACTGCGTTTTTCAATGCCATTGATGCAGCAATTTTAAACGCCATTTCACTTGAGTCAACATCATGGTATGAACCATCAACTAGTGCAGCTTTAACATCAATTAATTGATATCCAGCTAGTACACCGTTTTTCATTGAATCTTCAAGTCCAGCTTGTACAGCAGGTACGTATTCACGTGGAACTACCCCACCGACGATTTTATTTTCAAATTCGAAACCTTTTCCTTCTTCGTTAGGTTCGAATTCAATCCAAACGTGTCCGAATTGTCCACGTCCACCTGATTGACGAGCAAATTTACCTTCAACTCTTGCAGATCCACGGAATGTTTCACGGTATGCAACCTGTGGTGCACCTACATTAGCTTCAACTTTAAATTCACGTCTCATACGGTCAACGATGATATCTAAGTGTAACTCACCCATACCAGCGATGATCGTTTGGCCCGTTTCAGGGTCAGTGTGCGCACGGAATGTTGGATCTTCTTCAGATAATTTTTGTAACGCTGTACCCATTTTATCTTGGTCAGCTTTTGATTTAGGCTCAACTGATAATTGAATTACCGGCTCAGGGAAATTCATTGATTCAAGAATAACTGGATTCTTATCATCACATAATGTGTCACCAGTAGTAGTATCTTTTAATCCAACTGCTGCTGCGATATCTCCAGCGTAAACCTTAGAGATCTCTTCACGAGAGTTAGCATGCATTTGAAGGATACGACCTACACGTTCACGCTTACCTTTAGTTGAGTTTTGGATATATGAACCAGACTCTAGTGTACCAGAATATACACGGAAGAAAGTTAATTTACCTACATATGGGTCAGTCATAACTTTAAATGCAAGTGCTGAGAATGGACCTTCATCACTTGATTCACGAATTACTTCTTCTTCAGAATCAGGTAAAATACCTTTAATCGCTGGTACATCAACTGGAGCTGGAAGGTAATCAAGAACTGCATCAAGCATTTTTTGAACACCTTTGTTTTTGAATGCAGAACCACAGATTACAGGATAGAATTCAACGTTAACTGTACCTTTACGGATAGCAGCTTTAATTTCTTCGTTTGTTAATTCTTCACCTTCTAGGTACTTCATCATTAATTCTTCATCAAGCTCAGCAACCGCTTCTACTAATTTAGCACGGTACTCATCAGCTTGTTCTTTGTACTCTTCAGGAATTTCTTTGTCAACAATATCTGTCCCCAAGTCATTACCATAGAAAGTAGCTTTCATTTCGATAAGATCGATAATTCCTTCGAATTGATCTTCAGCACCGATTGGTAATTGAATTGGATGTGCATTTGCTTGTAAACGATCATGGATAGTTCCTACAGAGTATAAGAAATCTGCACCGATTTTGTCCATTTTGTTTACGAATACAACACGAGGAACACCATATGTTGTTGCTTGGCGCCAAACTGTTTCAGTTTGAGGCTCAACTCCTGATTGTGCATCAAGAACAGCTACAGCTCCATCTAGTACACGAAGTGAACGTTCAACTTCAACTGTGAAGTCTACGTGACCTGGTGTATCGATGATATTTACGCGGTGACCTTTCCACGAAGCAGTTGTTGCAGCAGAAGTGATTGTGATTCCACGCTCTTGCTCCTGCTCCATCCAGTCCATTTGTGAAGCTCCTTCATGAGTTTCACCAATTTTATGGATACGACCTGTGTAGTAAAGTACACGCTCAGTTGTCGTAGTTTTACCAGCATCAATATGTGCCATGATACCAATATTACGAGTTTTGTCTAAGGAGAACTCTCTTGCCATTGGGTGTCTTTCTCCTTCCATAGTTTAAGTATATTTTTTTTCGGAAAAGGCTCTGTTAAAATCAGTAATTTAACAGAGCTAGTTTTTATCCTACCAACGGTAGTGTGCGAATGCTTTGTTAGCTTCAGCCATTTTGTGAGTGTCCTCACGCTTTTTAACAGCTGCACCACTATTGTTTGCTGCATCTAAAATTTCGTTAGCTAAACGCTCTTCCATCGTTTTTTCTCCACGAAGACGAGCATAGTTTACTAACCAACGTAGTCCTAAAGTAGTTCTACGTTCAGGGCGAACTTCTACAGGTACTTGGTAGTTAGATCCACCTACACGGCGAGCTCTTACTTCAAGTACAGGCATGATGTTCTTAATTGCTTGTTCGAATACTTCCATAGCGTCCTTTCCAGAACGTTGTTGTACTAATTCAAACGCATTATATAAAATCGCTTGTGATTTACCTCTTTTTCCGTCAACCATCATTTTGTTGATTAAACGAGATACAAGCTTTGAATTATAAATCGGATCTGGTAATACATCTCTTTTTGCTACAGGTCCTTTACGAGGCATTATCATTTCCTCCTTTCAATCATGATATGTGAGTTATTTAACTTATTTTTTTGCAGCTTTAGGTCTCTTAGTTCCGTATTTAGAACGACCTTGCATACGGTTATTAACACCAGCTGTATCTAACGCACCACGTACAATGTGATAACGTACCCCTGGTAAGTCTTTAACACGTCCACCACGAATTAACACTACACTGTGCTCTTGTAGGTTGTGTCCAATTCCTGGGATGTAAGCTGTAACCTCGATACCGTTAGTTAAACGTACACGAGCATACTTACGAAGTGCTGAGTTTGGTTTTTTAGGTGTCATCGTACCAACACGTGTACAAACACCACGTTTTTGAGGTGATGTAAGGTTAGTTTGAGCTTTTTTGAAGCTGTTGTACCCTTTATTTAAAGCTGGAGAGTCAGATTTAACTACCTTAGTCTCACGGCCCTTACGCACTAATTGATTAATAGTAGGCATTGTTGTTTTCCTCCCTTCACATATTTCTAAGTCCACACATCCAGGTGGTTCATTCTTTGACAAAAACAAAGTTCTTGTAGAATACGATTCTTTGTCTTCCACAAAAACAGTTTTTAACGAATAATCGCTACAGCTGCAGCTCCTACTTCTATTCCACATGCTTTTCCAAGCAATTTCATAGATTCCACTCTAGTTATCTTTACTCGTTGTTCCTCAGCTAGTTGTAATAGTTTATTAACAACTCGCCGATCAGCATCTTCTGCTACGACAACTTCTAGTACCTTTGTGTTCTGTAGTGCTTTCACTGTTTGCTTTGTACCTATGATTATCTCAGTTGCCTGTAATACTTTATCATAAGACATTATTCATATCCTCCAAAGTACCAGGTTATTAGGAGCACCTACGATATAGTATCATTGTAAGGAAGAGATGTCAACTATCCCAGAACATATTTTTTTATGTTTCGCATAAAATAATAGGTTTAGGTTCTGTTGACATCTGCCCTCACAACTTTGAGATATAATCTATTCTACAGTAACAGTCTCTTCTTTATCTTCGGTTTGAAGAATTGGTTCTGCTCTACGGTAACGGTTCATACCTGTTCCTGCTGGTACTAATTTACCAATAATTACATTCTCTTTAAGTCCAAGTAATTCATCACGCTTCCCTTTAATTGCAGCATCTGTAAGAACTCTTGTTGTTTCTTGGAATGATGCAGCAGATAAGAAGGAATCTGTTTCAAGTGATGCTTTTGTGATACCAAGTAGGACTGGACGACCAGTTGCAGGCATTCCACCTTTTATTATCACTTTTGTATTCGCATCTGTGAATTGATGTACGTCAAGTAATGAACCTGGTAACACATCTGTATCACCTGCATCCATAACTCTTACTTTACGTAACATTTGTCGAACCATTACTTCTACGTGTTTATCTCCAATTTCTACACCTTGCATACGGTATACCTTTTGAACCTCACGCAATAAGTATTCTTGTACTGCTGTCATATCTTTTACTTTTAAAAGCTCTTTAGGATCAATAGAACCTTCCGTTAATTCTTGACCACGGTTAATTTCTTGACCTTCAATTACCTTTAAACGTGCACTATATGGTGCTGTGTACGAGCGACTTTCTACATCACCTTGAATAACGATTTCTTGTTGTTTATCTCTTACTTCATTTATTGCACTAACAACACCATCGATTTCGGAAATAACCGCTTGACCCTTCGGATTACGCGCCTCAAATAGCTCCTGAATACGAGGTAAACCTTGAGTGATATCATCTCCTGCAACTCCACCTGTATGGAATGTACGCATCGTTAACTGTGTTCCTGGCTCACCGATTGATTGAGCAGCAATAATACCTACAGCTTCTCCAACCTCTACCTCTGAACCAGTTGCTAGGTTACGACCATAACATTTTTTACACACACCATGTCTAGTGTTACAAGTAAACGCTGAACGAATCCATGCATCTTCAACACCTGCTTCTACAATTGTAGTCGCTAGGTCTTCAGTGATTAAGTCATTCTCTTTTACGATAATCTCTTTTGTCTCTGGATGTTTAATTGTTTTTCTTGCATAACGACCGATTAGTCGCTCTTCAAGGGCTTCAATTACCTCTGTGCCATCTTTTAATGCACGGATATGAAGACCTCTATCTGTTCCACAATCATCATCTCTAACGATTACATCTTGTGCAACATCTACAAGACGTCTAGTTAAGTAACCTGAGTCAGCTGTTTTTAACGCTGTATCGGCTAGACCTTTACGCGCACCGTGAGTAGAGATGAAGTATTCTAGTACCGTTAAACCTTCACGGAAACTCGATTTGATTGGTAACTCGATGATTCTACCAGCCGGGTTGGCCATTAGACCACGCATACCAGCTAACTGCGTAAAGTTAGATGCGTTACCACGGGCACCAGAGTCACTCATCATGAATATTGGGTTACTTCTATCAAGTGTATCCATTAGCTTACCTTGGATAACATCTTTTGCTGCACTCCAGATTGAAATAACTCGATCATAACGTTCTTCTTCCGTAATTAATCCACGGCGGAATTGTTTTAATACATTATCTACTTTTGCTTGCGCTTCAGTTAGAATTACTTGTTTTTCAGGTAAAACTACGATATCTGACACACCTACTGTAATACCAGCTTTAGTAGAGTATTTGAAACCTAAGTTCTTCATTCGATCTAACATTTTTGAAGTCTCAGTAATTTTGAACTTCTTGAACACTTCTGCAATGATATTTCCAAGAATTTTCTTCTTGAATGGATCGATGAGTTCTTGGCTAGTAATTGCTTCTAAAACGTTAGCACCTTTTGGAATAAAGTATTTTTCTGGTGTTTTTTCTTCAAGATTACGTTTTGTTGGTTCATTAATATAAGGGAACGATTTAGGTAAGATTTCATTGAAGATCAACTTACCAACCGTAGTTACTAATAACTGCTGATTTTGTTCCTCTGTAAAAGTCACATTATTTAATGAGCCTGCATGAACCGCAACTCGTGTATGAAGATGAACATAGCCATTTTGGTAGGCAATTAAAGCTTCATTTGTATCTTTAAATACCATACCTTCGCCAATTGCTCCTTTACGCTCAAGTGTTAAGTAGTAGTTTCCTAATACCATGTCTTGAGATGGAGTAACAACTGGTTTACCATCCTTAGGGTTAAGGATGTTTTGCGCCGCTAGCATAAGTAAACGTGCTTCAGCTTGTGCTTCAGCTGATAAAGGTACGTGTACCGCCATTTGGTCACCGTCGAAGTCAGCGTTGTAAGCTGTACATACAAGAGGGTGAAGACGGATTGCGCGTCCTTCAACAAGTGTTGGTTCAAATGCTTGAATTCCTAATCTATGTAGAGTAGGTGCACGGTTTAGTAATACAGGGTGTTCCCTGATAACTGATTCAAGAACATCCCATACTTCTGGGTTTACGCGCTCTATTTTACGTTTCGCACTCTTAATGTTGTGGGCCAGGCCTTTTTCTACTAATTCCTTCATTACGAAAGGCTTAAATAGTTCAAGTGCCATTTCTTTAGGTAATCCACATTGGTACATTTTCAAATTCGGTCCAACTACAATAACGGAACGTCCTGAGTAGTCAACACGTTTTCCAAGAAGGTTTTGACGGAAACGCCCTTGCTTCCCTTTTAACATGTGTGATAACGACTTTAATGGACGATTACCAGGACCAGTTACTGGACGGCCACGACGACCATTGTCAATCAGTGCATCGACTGCTTCCTGTAACATACGCTTTTCATTTTGAACAATAATACTTGGTGCACCAAGGTCTAATAAGCGTTTTAAACGGTTGTTACGGTTAATAACACGACGATATAGGTCATTTAAGTCAGAAGTTGCAAAACGCCCACCATCTAATTGAACCATCGGACGTAATTCTGGTGGAATTACCGGAAGTACATCTAGAATCATCCAAGATGGCTCGTTACCTGAATTTCTGAATGCCTCTAACACTTCCAGACGTTTAATCGCACGAGTACGACGTTGCCCTTGAGCCGTTTTTAATTCTTCTTTTAAGAAATTAACTTCCTTGTTAAGTTCAATGTCTGAAAGTAATTTTTTAATTGCTTCTGCACCCATAGAAGCTTGGAATGTATTTCCGTACTTCTCGCGATATGCACGGAATTCTTTTTCTGAAAGAAGTTGCTTTTTTTCTAATGGAGTGTCACCAGTTTCTGTAACAACATAAGAAGCAAAGTAGATAATTTCTTCCAGTGCACGAGGGGACATGTCTAAAACAAGTCCCATTCGGCTTGGAATTCCTTTAAAATACCAGATGTGTGAGACAGGGGCAGCTAATTCAATATGCCCCATTCTTTCACGACGTACTTTTGCACGTGTTACTTCAACTCCACATCGGTCACAAACTACACCTTTATAACGGACACGCTTATATTTACCGCAATGACATTCCCAGTCCTTCGTTGGACCGAAAATACGTTCACAGAATAAACCGTCCTTCTCAGGCTTTAACGTACGGTAATTTATTGTTTCTGGCTTCTTTACCTCACCAAAAGACCATGAACGAATCTTATCAGGTGAAGCGAGTCCGATTTTCATATACTCAAAATTATTGACATCTAGCAAGGGGCCTACCTCCCTTATAATCTCCAGGTTTTACCCTTATTGCTGGCTTGTTACCCGAATTATTCCTTTGTAACAGCATCTTTTTCTTCTTTTAATTCGTTAACTGGCTTTTCATTATCTAAAGATACACTATCACTTTGATTTGGATCTTCGTCATCTTCTAGATCACGCATTTCAATTTCTTTCTCATCACCAGATAAGATTTTTACATCCATACCTAAGCTCTGAAGTTCTTTAATTAATACTTTGAACGATTCCGGAACTCCTGGTTCAGGAACATTCTCACCCTTAACAATCGCTTCATATGTTTTCACACGACCAACAACATCGTCTGACTTAACTGTTAAGATTTCTTGAAGTGTGTATGCAGCACCGTATGCTTCAAGTGCCCATACTTCCATCTCACCAAAACGTTGTCCACCGAATTGCGCTTTTCCTCCAAGAGGCTGTTGCGTAACTAGTGAGTAAGGTCCTGTTGAACGAGCATGTAACTTGTCATCAACCATGTGAGCAAGTTTAATCATGTACATAACCCCAACAGATACACGGTTATCAAACGGTTCACCCGTTCTTCCATCATATAATACTGTTTTGGCATCACGTGACATACCTGCTTCTTGAAGTGTTTCCCAAACATCTTCCTCACGTGCTCCATCAAATACAGGTGACGCTACATGAATACCTAACTGGCGTGCAGCCATACCAAGGTGTAACTCAAGTACCTGACCGATGTTCATACGTGATGGAACTCCTAGAGGGTTTAACATGATATCAATAGGTGTACCATCTGGTAAGAATGGCATATCTTCTTCTGGAAGAATACGAGATATAACACCCTTGTTACCATGGCGCCCTGCCATTTTATCCCCTTCAGAGATTTTACGTTTTTGAACAATATATACGCGAACAAGTTGATTTACTCCAGGTGGAAGCTCATCACCATCTTCACGATTAAACACTTTAACATCTAGAACGATTCCTCCACCACCGTGTGGTACACGAAGGGAAGTATCACGAACTTCACGGGCTTTTTCACCGAAGATTGCATGTAATAGACGTTCCTCTGCTGTAAGTTCGGTGACACCCTTTGGAGTTACTTTACCTACTAGTAGATCACCATCTTTTACTTCAGCACCAGTTCTGATAATTCCACGCTCATCAAGATTGCGCAATGCATCTTCACCAACGTTTGGAATATCACGAGTGATTTCTTCAGGTCCAAGCTTTGTATCGCGTGATTCTGATTCATATTCTTCAATGTGAATTGAAGTATATACATCATCCTTAACAAGGCGTTGACTCATGATGATTGCATCCTCATAGTTGTAACCATCCCATGTCATGAATCCAACTAATACGTTTCTACCAAGTGCTAGCTCCCCTTGTTCCATTGAAGGTCCATCTGCAAGGATTTCTCCTCTAACAACTTCATCACCAACTGAAACAATTGGGCGCTGATTATAACATGTACCCTGGTTAGAACGGATGAATTTCAACAGTCTATATTTATCAAGGTTGCCCTTAACCTTTTGACCATCAACCTCTTCATAACGTCTAACCCAAACTTGTTTTGCTTCTACTCTTTCAACAACACCCGGATACTTACAAATGACTGCAGCTCCAGAGTCTTTACCAGATACATATTCCATACCAGTACCAACAAGTGGTGCCTCTGGGTTCATTAAAGGAACTGCTTGACGTTGCATGTTCGCTCCCATTAGTGCACGGTTCGAGTCATCGTTTTCTAAGAATGGAATACAAGCTGTCGCAGCAGAAACTACTTGTTTAGGTGATACATCCATATAATCAATACGCTCTCGTTTAACAACTGTATTTTCACCTTTGAAACGAGCAACAATATCTTCATCTATAAATGAACCATCATCTGACAATCTAGCGTTTGCTTGTGCAACAACATATAAATCCTCTTCATCAGCAGTTAAGTAATCAATTCGTTCTGTTACTTTACCAGACTCCGGATCTACACGGCGGTATGGTGTTTCAATAAAACCAAATCTATTTACTTTTGCAAATGATGATAGAGAGTTAATTAATCCGATATTCGGTCCCTCTGGAGTTTCAATCGGACACATACGGCCATAGTGAGAGTAGTGTACGTCACGAACTTCAAAGCCCGCACGCTCACGTGTTAATCCACCAGGTCCTAAAGCTGATAACCTACGTTTGTGGGTTAATTCTGCTAGAGGGTTCGTTTGGTCCATGAATTGAGACAACTGTGAACTACCAAAGAACTCTTTAATAGACGCAATAACAGGGCGAATATTAATTAATTGTTGTGGTGTAATTGTATTTGTATCTTGAATAGACATTCTCTCACGTACAACACGCTCCATACGAGAAAGTCCGATTCTAAATTGGTTTTGTAGTAATTCACCTACAGAACGTAAGCGACGATTACCAAGGTGATCAATATCATCTGTATCTCCTACCTGATGTAACAAGTTAAAGAAATAACTAATAGATGCTAGAATATCAGCTTGTGTAATGTTTTTAATTGACTCATCAATGATTGTGTTACCAATTACATTAATGACTTGTTCCCCATCAGGATCACTAGGAGAGACAATTTTAATAGATTGAATCGTTACATCTTCTTCTAGCACACCACCATTAGGTTGAACAACCTTGAATCCAATCCCCTTTTCAAGATGTGGAATAAGTCGGTCTAGAGCTCTTCTATCTAGTAGAGTGCCCTTTTCAGCGATAATTTCACCAGTTTCACCATCTACTAGAGTTTCTGCAAGACGTTGGTTAAATAGGCGGTTTTTAATATGCAGCTTTTTATTAATCTTGTAACGACCAACATTTGCTAGATCATATCTCTTCGGATCAAAGAAACGAGATTCTAGTAAGCTTTTTGCATTATCTACTGTTGGTGGCTCACCAGGACGTAAACGTTCATAAATTTCTAGTAACGCCTTTTCCGTACTCTCGGTGTTATCTTTATCAAGAGTATTTCGAAGGTACTCATTCTCGCCAAATAAATCGATGATTTCTTGATCAGACCCAAACCCTAATGCACGCAAAAGAACCGTAACCGGTAATTTCCGAGTACGATCAATACGAACGTATACTACATCCTTCGCATCTGTTTCGTATTCTAACCAAGCACCACGGTTTGGAATTACTGTTGCTGTAAATCCTCTTTTTCCATTTTTATCAATTTTTCCGCTGTAATACACACTCGGAGAACGTACTAACTGTGAAACAATTACACGTTCGGCTCCATTGATAACAAACGTGCCCGTTTCAGTCATTAGTGGGAAATCACCCATAAATACGTCCTGATCTTTCACTTCACCGGTTTCTTTGTTAATCAGACGCACCTTAACACGTAATGGCGCAGAGTATGTAACATCACGCTCTTTTGATTCTTCGACCGGATATTTAGGGTCTCCTAAACTATAATCGATAAAATCAAGCGATAAGTTACCAGTAAAATCTTCAATCGGAGAAATATCCTGAAACATTTCTCTAAGACCCTCATCAAGAAACCATTGATATGAAGAGGTTTGGATTTCGATAAGATTTGGTAATTCTAAAACTTCACTAATACGCGCATAACTCCTACGCTTACGGTGTCGTCCATACTGAACTAGTTGACCTGTCAACTGATTCACCCCTCAAATCAAGCGTTAAACTTGCAAATTTTATTTGTCTAACCATAAACACAATAGACAAAAAGAAAAATGGTTTCTCCTTAGAAAAACACAGCAAATAAACTGTATCTTTCTTTTAAAAACCAGAAATACTCTTTTCTGATTGAACAAGAAAACCATATTTTCACAAACGAACTATTGATTTTATCAGTCTTTCCTATGCCTCTAAATTTATACATAAAAAAATAAAATAGATGCATTAGAAAAAAATACATATTGGCATTTTTTAATGTTAACATAGGAAAAAATATCCGTCAACATTTTCCACCTTAAAGTATTGACATTAAAATCATTTTCAGTTATAGAGTACTAACATTCGTTTTATGTCTACTTTTTCTTTCACTTCAGTCACGGATGGCCCTGATAATATAATAACCTTTATCTCTTTTCACAATCTCAACCTCATCAAAAATAGATTCTAGTTTCTCGATTGCAGATGGTGCCCCTTGCTTCTTTTGAATAACTACCCATAACTCACCTTTTGGGAGTAGGAATTGATAGCTTTCTTCTAGTATTTGATGTACCACCTTTTTCCCTGCACGAATTGGAGGGTTGGAGAGGATGGCAGCAAATCTTTTCTCTAGATCAACCGCATTGAATACATCACTTTTATAGATTTTAACATTAGAAACTTCATTGTTAGCTGCATTTTGCTTGGCTAAGTCAATTGCACGTTCATTCACATCGATCATCTCAACTTTTCGCGAAGAACAATCCTTTGCCAGCGAAAGACCAATAGGTCCATAACCACAACCTACATCTAGCAAATCACCTTCAATAGTAGGAAATTGAAATGTTTCGATTAGAAGGCGAGAGCCGAAATCTACTTCATTTTTCGAAAAAACTCCGCGATCACTTTTAAATTGAAGGACAATACCCCTTAAAGTAAAGTTTATATTTTGAGGATTACTTGCTGTCGACGGTTTGTTTGTATAGTAGTGTTCTGTCATTGTTATGTACCTCCTCTAATATAGGAGTTCCTGAGCTATTCTATAGCATCGTCAAAAGTGCAACTTTTTATCACTGAAGGATGTAGTCAAAAAAAGCTCGCCTGTTTTCAAGCGAGCTTTCTATTGATCAATGAAATTATTACTTAACTTCTACGTTAGCTCCAACTTCTTCAAGTTTAGCTTTTAATTCTTCAGCTTCTTCTTTAGAAACGCCTTCTTTAACAGCTTTTGGAGTGTTGTCAACTAGTTCTTTAGCTTCTTTTAAGCCAAGACCTGTTAATTCACGTACTACTTTGATAACTTTGATTTTTTGGTCGCCAGCGCCAGCTAGGATTACATCAAATTCAGTTTGCTCAGCAGCAACTTCGCCACCAGCAACAGCACCCATAGCAACAGGAGCAGCAGCAGTTACACCAAATTCTTCTTCAATTGCTTTTACTAAGTCGTTAAGTTCTAAAACAGTCATATTTTTTACAGCTTCTAAGATTTGTTCTGTAGTCATTGTAAAATCCTCCTTGTTTTTTATCCTAATATGGAAAATCGAATAGATAATTGTAATTGCGTGTTAAACTTACGCGCCTTGTTCTTCTTTTTGTTCTGCAACAGCTTTTGTAACAAGAGCGAAATTGCGCATAGGTGCTTGAAGCACGCTAAGCAACATAGAAAGTAATCCTTCGCGTGATGGAAGTTCAGCAAGAGCTTTAACTTCTTCAAGAGTAGCAATGTTACCTTCAATTACACCAGCTTTAATTTCTAATGCTTCATGCTTCTTAGCAAAGTCATTAAGAATTTTAGCAGGAGCAACTACATCTTCATTACTGAACGCAATTGCATTCGGTCCAGTTAATGCGTCGTTAAGACCAGTGATCTCAGCAGCCTCAGCAGCACGACGAGTTAATGTGTTTTTGTAAACTTTAAAATCGATTCCTGCATCACGAAGTTGTTTACGAAGTTCAGTTACTTCAGCAACACTTAGTCCACGGTAGTCAACAACGATTGTTGATTTACTAGCACGGAATTTATCAGCAATTTCAGTTACGATTTGTTTCTTTTGTTCTACTGCATTACTCATCCTTACACCTCCTGTAGATTTTTATCTCACACTTGATACCGCATCGGTGTAATCATATAAAAACCTCCACATCTCGAGACATGGAGGCTGTATAGTAAAATTCATAGATGGATTAACCATCAGCAAATCACTACACCTCGGTAGGAAATTAAGCTCTCATTGAGGCACCTACTGTCTACGGTTCAGATGAAACTATTTATTTCAAACAACAAGATTTATTATAGTTAATGACTTATAAAAAGTCAATATCCATTATTTAGAAGTAACAAAAGTTGATGGATCTACCTTAACTCCAGGTCCCATCGTTGAAGATACAGCAAGGTTTTTCATGTACGTACCTTTTGCTGCAGATGGTTTAACTTTTAACATTGTTTCGTAGATTGTTGTAAAGTTCTCAACTAGCTTGTCGCTTTCGAATGAAACTTTACCGATTGGCACGTGGATATTACCAGCTTTGTCAACACGGTATTCAACTTTACCAGCTTTGATTTCTTTAACTGCACGGTCTACGTCAAATGTAACTGTACCAGTTTTAGGATTTGGCATTAAACCTTTAGGTCCTAATACTCGACCAAGTTTACCAACTTCACCCATCATATCTGGAGTAGCTACGATTACATCAAAATCAAACCA
The DNA here is from genome assembly GCF_017873715.1 of Cytobacillus luteolus. NCBI lineage: Bacteria > Bacillati > Bacillota > Bacilli > Caryophanales > Bacillaceae > Litchfieldia > Litchfieldia luteola. Next base: position 19,771 of record NZ_JAGGKM010000011.1, on the reverse strand, counting down.
ACCTTGAGTGATTTTAGTGATGAAATCTGCATCTCCTACATAATCTGCACCAGCAGCTTCTGCTTCTTTTGCTTTTTCACCCTTAGCGAATACTAGTACACGTTGTGTTTTACCAGTACCGTTTGGAAGAACAACTGCTCCACGAATTTGTTGGTCAGCTTTCTTAGGGTCAACGCCTAAACGGAATGCAACTTCAACAGATGCATCAAATTTAGTAGTTGTTGTTTTCTTTACTAGTTCAATAGCTTCAGCTACTGAGTAAGCTTGTGTACGGTCTACTAATTTAGCAGCTTCAACGTACTTTTTGCCTCTTTTTGCCATTGTTAAAATCCTCCTCGAATGTGGTTTTAGCGGAATGGAACCTCCCACGAATAAAGGTTGCGAACTGGAAAACCATATCCGCAACCCCCAAAACAAAAGCACGCAGGGTTAATTAGTCTTCAATAACAATACCCATGCTACGTGCAGTACCTTCAACCATACGCATTGCAGACTCAACGTTTGCAGCATTTAGATCTGGCATTTTAGTCTCTGCAATCTCACGTACTTTATCACGCTTAACTGTTGCTACTTTTTTACGGTTTGGTTCACCAGAACCAGACTCAATTCCAGCTGCTTTCTTAAGTAGAACTGCTGCTGGCGGAGTTTTCGTAATAAACGTAAATGAACGGTCTTCAAAAACCGTAATCTCAACAGGAATGATTAGTCCAGCTTGTTCTGCTGTACGAGCGTTAAACTCTTTACAGAATCCCATAATGTTTACACCTGCTTGACCTAGTGCTGGTCCAACTGGTGGTGCTGGGTTAGCTTTTGCAGCAGGGATTTGTAATTTTACCATTTTAATTACTTTTTTAGCCACGAGACACACCTCCTTAAAGTCCGTGATGTGGTAATAGGGGTTTACCCTCCCACTCAACGTATTCTTTATGTGAATATAAAGAATTTTGATAGTTAGTCCTATATATCGTTAAGACATACTGACCTATGAAATATTACCACTTTTCGATTTTAATTTCAAGTTATTTAAAACTATATTTTTTCAACTTGTGAAAAATCCAGTTCTACCGGTGTTTCACGGCCGAACATATTTACATGCACTTTAACTTTTTGTTTGTCCTTATCGATATCCTCAATTGCACCTGTAAAGTTAGCAAACGGACCTTCTTTTACCTTAACTGTTTCTTTAAGCTCGAAGTCTACTTCAATCACTTTCTGTTCCATACCCATGTGTTTTAATATATTTGTAACTTCATCAGGTAATAGAGGAGTCGGTTTTGACCCTGATCCAGCAGATCCAACAAATCCAGTAACACCAGGAGTATTTCGAACAACATACCAAGAATCATCGGTCATTATTATTTCAACCAATACATACCCCGGGAATACCTTCCTTTTCGTTACTTTCTTTTTACCATTTTTGATATCAGTTTCTTCTTCTTCAGGAACGACTACTCTAAAAATTTTATCCTGCATTCCCATTGTTTCAACACGCTTTTCTAAATTTGCTTTAACCTTGTTTTCATAACCAGAATACGTATGTACTACATACCAATTTTTTTCCATTCATGTTAGGACGCTATGTCCTTCCCTCCCTAAAAAGTTTCAATTAAAAAAACCCGTCACCGGGCTTTTTTCGACTTCCTGTATTATCCATCATTATACCATGAGAATAGTATACTTATTCAATCACAAAACGAATAATTTCTGAAATTCCTAAATCAATCACAGCAAAGAACACAGAAACGAAAATAACCGTAGATAACACGATAATCGTATAACGTGTTAATTCTTTGCGCTTTGGCCAACTTACTTTTTTCATTTCGCGAACTACATCACGTAAAAACTTAGTTAAACGCTTCATTCAAGTTACCTCCAGCAATTTTGAAACAATTCTCATGTAGAGCCTCACTTAGTTTCTCGGTGAGCTGTATGAGCATTGCAAGTTTTACAAAATTTATTTATTTCAAGGCGTTCCGCTACGTCTTTTCCATTTTTCATCGTCGTATAATTACGACTTCCACAGACTACACATGCCAAAACTACTTTTTTCCGCATCGTAGCACCCCATTTCAAAGACCACGTAGGCGATTGTTAAAAATGTTAATACGTCTGACTTGACAAAAAACTTACAAATTATTTCATCTTTAAAACTTTATCATAGGCTTGTTTTTAATGTCAATACCATATGTAACCTTCACTCTATGAAACAGCTAAATGTTTTTATTTAAAACTATAGTGTAAGCTCCCTAATTTCTAAATAACGTTCGAGCTTTCTTTTTACCCGCTGAAGTGCATTATCTATCGATTTGACGTGACGATTAAGATCTTCAGAGATTTCCTGGTATGATCTACCATCGAGATACAATGCTAATACCTTACGTTCTAAATCACTTAGCAGCTCGGCCATTTTCACTTCAATGTCATCGAATTTCTCTTGATTAATAATCAATTCCTCTGGGTCTAATACTTTAGCACCAGATATAACATCCATTAAGGTTCTGTCCGATTCATCATCATAAATAGGCTTATCGAGAGATACGTAGGAATTAAGAGGAATATGTTTTTGTCGAGTGGCTGTTTTAATTGCAGTAATGATTTGACGAGTAATACATAGTTCTGCAAAGGCCTTAAAAGAAGATAGCTTGTCCTCTTTATAATCACGAATCGCCTTATAAAGGCCAATCATACCTTCCTGAACAATATCTTCTCTGTCCGCTCCAATTAGAAAATAAGACCTTGCTTTTGCACGAACAAAATTACGATATTTATTAATTAAGTAATCCAGTGCATCACTTTGACCTATATGAACTAATTCAATGACTTCTTCATCCTCGAGTAGTCCGTATTTAGTGTTGTCTTTGACATCGAAGCTTGAGCTCATACCGATCCCCCCGAACGCACATAATGGTAAAATACTAAATTCTCTTAGAAAAGTTAGTTTGTACTTTACCTAGATAGAAATATTATACAGGACAAAATAAAACAGCGTCAACCGGTCATTGTTGCCCTCTTCGCCATTTTTCGAAAATTTCTGCAACTTCATTTGATAATTGAATCTTAGAAGCTGGCTTTTTCTCTACTGTTTTTTTGACTTTATTTTCTATCCTCTTTTCAACCGAACCCATTTCATTTAGGAGTTCTCGTGCTGATTTCCTTAGTGCTCCTTGTCCAAAGATCGCCCATTGTTCAGTATAATCAGAAGTCGCTACATGAATTTGCGTTTTTATATTATTTAATTGCTTAGCTAATTTCTCGATATGTTCGTCTGCAGTCTCATTACCTTTGGTAAATATTACCTCAACCTTGTGTTTATGATTTTTCTTTTCGATTCCTTTCACAAGGTGTGCGTCAAAAACAATAATCACTCTATATCCTGTGTACGCTTGATATTCTGCCATTTTTTCAATTAGCAAATCCCGAGCTGAAGAAAGGTCCTTCGATTTTAACTCTCTTAAAGAAGGCCAAGCGCCAATGATGTTATATCCATCAACAATCAGGATATCCATATTAATTAGCTCCCTAGAGGATTACGCTTACGATAAACCTCATACATTAACAAACTTGCTGCTACTGATGCATTTAAGGAAGTAACACTCCCTGCCATTGGAAGTCTAACTAAAAAGTCACATTTATCTCTAATAAGCCTGCCTATGCCCTTTCCTTCACTACCAATAACCAAGCCAATTGGCATTGTACCGTCCATATTACGATAATCATCTTTGCCTTTAGCGTCTGTACCAACAATCCAAACACCACGTGTCTTTAACTCTTCGATTGTCTGAGCCATATTCGTGATACGAACGACTGGGATATGCTCAATTGCACCAGTAGATGCCTTAGCTACAGTTGCAGTTAACCCAACTGCTCTTCTCTTGGGAATAATAATTCCATGTGCTCCTACTGCATCTGCTGTTCTCATAATGGACCCTAGATTATGTGGATCTTCGAGTTCATCTAGCAAAAGAAAAAATGGGTCCTCACCTCTTGTTTTTGCACTATTAAATAGGTCTTCTAATTCAGCATATTTATAGGCGGCAACAGAAGCAACAACTCCCTGATGGTTACCTTCTACCATTTGGTCTATCTTCTTTTTGGGAACAAACTGAACTAGGATTCCTTTTTCTTTTGCCATCCCGACAACTTGGGTCATCTGCCCTTTCTGAGAGCCTTCTGCTATCCAAATTTTATTAATTTCTCTTTCACTTTTAAGTGCTTCCACTACCGGATTTTTTCCGATGATAAATTCACTAGACATATTTTTTCCTCCTTTCATTTATCTTGTTACGTATATATAGTTATAAGCTTTTTACTGTTCAATAATCGATATTGCCTTAGTTATAATTTCGAGCACTCGTTCTTCGTTTTTTCGAAGAAAATGGAAGCCAATTAGTGCTTCGAATGCTGTACTATATCTGTAGGTTTGTACATCTGTGTTTTTAGGGACAGTCCCTGATTTTGCATTTCTTCCTCTGCGTATGACACCTTGTTCTTCTTCTGTAAAAAAGCTTTCTTCTGCAAGAGCATGAAGTACTCTTGCTTGAGCTTTAGCCGACACATAGTTTTTCGCTTTGTTATGTAGCTGATTCGGTTTAACAGCTCCTTTAAGGAGTAGGTGATGCCTTATGTGTGTATCGTACACAGCATCACCCATATATGCTAATGCTAAACTGTTAATTTGAAGAACATCCAGCCTTTGTTCTGTTGACATTGGTATTATCCTCTTTTCCATCGAGTCCCTTGAGGAGTATCTTCAAGAATGATATTCTTTGCCTTTAATTCATCACGAATTTGATCAGACAATGCAAAATCGCGATTTTTTCTGGCTTGAATTCTCTTTTCAATAAGTGCTTCAATTTCCTCATCGAGTAATTGATCCTCTGCTAATGTTAAACCTAATACCCCAAAAAGTGTTTCGAATTCTTTTAAGAATGCCTTAATGACAACCTCTGCTGTATTTCTCTCTTGAAGATAATAGTTTGCTTGTTTCGATAGCTCAAATAGAACTGATATAGCATTGGCAGTGTTAAAATCATCATCCATTGCTTCAATAAAATCTTTTCTAAAAGAAGCAATTTTCGCTAACCATTCCTCATTAGTTGAAGTCAGGTTCGTACTGCTCTGTAATCGATGATTTAGGTTTGCAAAGGAAGTGCGTAGTCTATCTAAACCATTTTTCGTTTGATTAAGGAGCTCTTCGCTATAATTAATTGGATGACGGTAATGGACTGACAGCATAAAAAATCGAATTAATTGTGGGTCGTAATGCTTGATAATATCATGTACCAATACAAAGTTCCCTAACGACTTAGACATCTTTTCATTGTCAATATTAATATAACCATTGTGCATCCAGTAGTTTGCAAAAGTTTGGCCAGTAAGAGCTTCTGACTGGGCTATTTCATTTTCATGATGAGGAAACGAAAGGTCTTGGCCGCCAGCATGAATATCAATTGTTTCGCCTAAGAACTTCTTTGCCATTGCCGAACATTCAATATGCCAGCCAGGTCTTCCTTTCCCCCAAGGGCTATCCCAGTATATCTCTCCCTCTTTAGCTGCTTTCCACAGAACAAAATCTAGTGCATCTTGTTTTTTCTCGCCAACTTCAATTCTTGCTCCTGAACGTAGCTCATCAATTGATTGATGTGACAGCTTACCGTACCCCTCAAAGGATCTCGTTTTATAGTAAACATCTCCACCCGATTCATAAGCATAGTCTTTTTCAATCAAGGTTTCGATAAACTCAATAATAATATCAATACTTTCTGTTACCCTAGGATGAACATCTGCTCGAGAGCAACCAAGAGCCGATACATCTTCATGATAGGCATCAATAAATCGCTGTGCTACTGTTGGTACATCTACACCTAGTTCATTGGCAGCTTTAATTAGTTTGTCATCTACATCTGTAAAGTTTGAAACGAAATTCACTTCATATCCACGGAATTCAAAGTATTTTCGAACAGTATCAAAAACAATTGCTGGTCTTGCATTTCCTATATGAATATAGTTATAGACTGTAGGACCACATACATACATTTTAACTTTATTTTCTTCAATTGGACGAAAAACTTCCTTTCGCCTAGATAACGTATTATAGATTTGAATTGTCATACTTATGCTTCCTCTCTTTTTGGACTCTTGCTAACTCTTCTTGTAAATCAAAAATTCTATCTTCAAGTTCTTTCAAACGATCTGCAACTGGATCTGGAAGATCACTGTGATTTAGATCCTTTTTAACCTTCATTCCATTCTTTATAACTACCCTACCAGGGATTCCAACTACCGTTGAGTTAGCTGGTACATCATGCAAAACAACGGAACCCGCTCCAACTTTAGAGTTTTCTCCAATCGTAATGGAGCCAAGTACCTTAGCACCTGTAGCAATAAGAGCATTATCCTTAATGGTTGGGTGACGCTTACCTTTTTCTTTTCCAGTCCCCCCTAAGGTGACCCCCTGGAACACGGTAACATTATCTCCTATTTCACAGGTTTCCCCAATTACAACACCCATACCATGGTCTATAAAAAAACGTCTTCCTATTTGTGCACCTGGGTGAATCTCTATACCTGTGAAGAATCTGCTAATTTGCGAAATCAAACGAGCTAAAAAGAAAAACTTATTTTTATATAGCTTATGGGCAAGTCGATGGGACCATATCGCATGTAGTCCAGAGTATGTTAAAATAACCTCAAAATAAGATCTTGCCGCTGGATCTTGTTCAAATACAACATCGATGTCTTCTTTTAATGCTTTGAACATTATTGTCCCTCCGTTCACATTCTCTCTCTTCCAAAATAAAAAAGCGTCTCTGTGTTAAATAAACACAGAGACGCTTTGTAGGCGCGGTTCCACTCTGTTTAGGCAACAAATGCGATTGCCTCAACTCTAACCAAATAACGGATGGTATCCGCTCTTATCTACTGACTTCGTGCATACATTGCCGAGCTTTTGATAAGAGGCTCAGAGGTGCATTTCAAAAAACATCTTACGTAAACCACTTTCAGCCGGTGATGGTTCTCTCTGAAAAGAAAATGCTTTTTTACTCTCCTCATCAACACTTTTGCGTATTGCATTTTAAAGATGTACTCTTACTATATTACAAAATACTGTAATTGTTAACTAATTTGTTTTGATAGTCTTGCAATTATTTTGTCCTTACCTAGTAAGTGAATTGCTTTTGGTAAATCAGGGCCATGTGTCTGTCCTGTTGTTGCAACCCTTATTGGCATAAACAGTTGCTTTCCCTTAAATCCAGTCGCTTTTTGCACATTTTTCATCGCTGCTTTTATTTCTTCTGCTCCAAACGTAGATAGGGCTTTTACTTCATCTAAAAAGGCAGTAAGAACGGCAGGGACTTGCTCTTCTTTTAATACTTCTATGGCCTCTTCTTCAAAGGAAACATCCTCAGTAAAGAATAGTTCTGTTAATTCAACGATTTGAGCTCCAAAACTCATCTTCTCTTGGAATAATGCTATTAACTCTTTTGCCCAATCCATTTCCTGTTCACTTAAGTTTGTGTTCAATCGACCTGCTTTAATCAAGTGAGGTAGAGATAAGTCAACTAAGCGTTCGATATCAATTTGTTTCACATATTGATTATTCATCCATGTAAGTTTTTGTGTATCAAATAAAGCCGGTGATTTTGAAAGACGGTTTGAGTCAAAGATTTCAATAAATTTCTCTTTTGTAAAGATTTCTTCTTCCCCACCAGGTGACCAGCCTAATAAAGCGATAAAATTAAACAAGGCTTCTGGGATATAACCAAGCTCTTCATATTGTTCAATAAATTGAATAATGGACTCGTCACGTTTGCTTAGCTTTTTCCTGCTTTCATTCACAATCAACGTCATATGTCCAAAAACAGGAGTATCCCAGCCCATCGCTTCATAAATCATCATTTGTTTTGGTGTATTTGAAATATGATCTTCTCCACGTAGAACATGAGAAATTTGCATCAAGTGATCATCAACTGCAACTGCATAGTTGTAGGTTGGTGTTCCATCTTTTTTAACAATGACGAAATCACCGATCCCATCTGATTCAAAGGAGATTTCACCCTTAACCATGTCATTGAATGCATAGATTTTCCCTTCAGGAACGCGGAAGCGTATACTAGGAAGTTTCCCTTCGCTTTCAAATGCAGCTTGCTCTTCACTCGTTAGGTTACGATGCTTTCCTGAGTAGCGAGGCATTTCTCCTTTTGCTACTTGCTCTTCACGTTCTTTTTCAATTTCTTCTTCTGTACAGTAGCATTTATAGGCTAAGCCTTTCTCTAAAAGCTCTTGAGTATACTTAGCATAAATGTCTGTTCTTTCTGATTGACGGTATGGCCCGAACTCTCCGCCGACATCTGTACTTTCGTCCCAGTTGATTCCTAGCCATTTTAGGTATTTTAATTGGCTTTCTTCTCCACCTGCAATGTTTCGTTTTTGGTCTGTATCTTCTATACGGATTATAAATTTGCCGTTTTGGTTTCTAGCGAAAAGATAGTTAAATAGTGCTGTTCGTGCGTTACCTATATGTAAATGACCCGTTGGACTTGGTGCATATCTTACTCTGATTTCGTTTGTCATGGTACATCCTCCGTTTTTTCTTATGTTAAATTTAATCCTTACTTACAAGTAACACAGTAGCCTGAGCAGCAATACCTTCTGCTCTACCGGTGAAGCCTAGTTTTTCTGTGGTGGTTGCTTTTACGTTTACTTGAGAGATGGTTGATTCTAATAGTTCGGCAATTCTTTCTCTCATTTGTTCGATGTGTGGTGCCATTTTTGGCTTTTGTGCAATTATTGTACAGTCTATGTTTCCGAGTGTATAGCCTTCTGCTTTAACAAGTTTCCAAACATGCTGTAATAATACTGCAGAGTCTGCATCCTTAAAGTTTGGATCTGTGTCAGGAAAGTGCTTTCCAATGTCTCCTGCGGCAATTGCTCCTAAACAAGCATCTGCAATGGTATGTAATAAAACATCTGCGTCTGAATGTCCTAAGAGGCCCTTTTCATATGGGATTTCTATTCCCCCCATAATAAGTGGTCTCCCCTCTACAAGCTGATGTACGTCAAAACCTTGCCCTATTCGAATCACTTGTGTATCCCCCTTTTACCCTAAATGCCTTTCCACTTTTGTAGAATTGCTTCTGCAAAAACGAGATCTTCAGGAGTGGTTAGTTTTATATTTTGATAGTCGCTTTCTACAATAATAACCTCATGGTCCAACCTCTCAACTAGACTTGCTTCATCTGTTCCGAGGAAGTCGTCTTCCACTGCCTTTTCATGAGCTTGTTTCAATATTGAAACACGAAAAGCCTGTGGGGTTTGGACAGCCCACAAGCTTGATCGCTCAACCGTTTCTACAACTTTATTAGCATTAGTGGCTTTTTTAATCGTATCCTTAACAGGAACTCCAGCAATGGCTGCTCCTGATTCAGAAGCTGCACTTACTAATTTTGATAGGAGTTGTTGTTTCACGAAAGGTCTTGCACCATCGTGAACGAGAACAATTTCTACCCCATCTACTGCTAGTAATCCATTGTATACACTATGTTGGCGTTCTAGGCCACCCGAAACAATTGACGATACTTTATGAATAGAGTGTTTCAATACTAGTTCTTCAAATACCACTCGTTCGTTTTCGTTGACTACTAAAATAACACCAGCACAATCTTCATCTTGTTCGAAAACCATTAATGTATGAATAATAACTGGCTTACCAACTAATTCAATAAATTGTTTGTTTTTTCCCGCCTGCATTCTCTTTCCTTGCCCCGCTGCAGGTACAACCACTTGATACTTCATATTTCCTTTGCCCCTATTCATTGAAACAACTAAGACTTATTCATTATAATGCCTTTTCTAGTAGCTTTGGTTTCGCAAAAATCATTCGTCCTGCTGATGTTTGAAGTACACTTGTTACCAGTACATCAATCTTTTTACCTATATAATCCCTACCTTCCTCGACAACAATCATCGTACCATCATCGAGATAGGCAACTCCTTGATTATATTCCTTACCGTCCTTAATTACTTGTACATTTAATTCTTCACCAGGTAATACAACTGGTTTAACCGCATTTGCTAAATCATTTATATTTAACACAGCAACGTTCTGCAATTCACATACCTTATTTAGGTTAAAATCATTGGTAACTACTACACCCATTGTTAACTGTGCTAGCTTTACAAGCTTACTATCGACCTCAGCAATTTCATCAAAGTCGCCTTCATAAATCTCAACTTTGATTGATAACTCCTTCTGGATACGATTTAAAATATCTAGCCCTCTTCTACCGCGATTTCGTTTAAGTACATCTGAAGAGTCTGCTATATGCTGCAATTCTTCAAGGACAAATCTAGGGATAACAATAACCCCTTCTAAGAACCCAGTTTGGCAAATGTCCGCAATTCTCCCATCAATAATGACACTTGTATCTAAAATTTTTAACTTCTTTGCTGATGGGTCAACCTCTTCATCATCTAGACCTTTTTTCTTACCACTTTTATTAGAGCTACTAAATAGATTAACTAGTTCGTCTCTCTTTTTAAAACCAACTTGGAATCCTAGGTAGCCTAGAAGTAGGGTTACAAAAATAGGGACTACTGTATTTACAACAGTAAACTGTATGGACTTTAAAGGAATAACAATTAAAAAAGCAACGATTAATCCAAAAATAATACCTAAACTTCCAAACAATACATCGGTAACTGGTGCTTTCACTAACGTTTCTTCAAGCCATCTAATTAAACCAACAATGTAATCAACTAACCAAAATGTAGTAATGAATAAAATAATAGCACCTAATATGGCAAGTGTATATGGTTTATCTAAATACGGAATATCACCGACATTTAACAGCTCAAATAGTTCAGGTATAAAGAAAATCCCGAGCATTCCTCCTATTATAAGAAAAAATAGCTGTACAATACGTTTTAACATTCCTTCACCTCCTCCTTATCATTATTAACACTTTAAAATTATTGAAACCTGTATCCTATAGTTTTTTTAATTGTCTTTGGAAAGATTCATATAAATAAAAAAAATATAAATATATCACCATTAGAGTATCATCTACGAATTTTAGTGTCAATTTAACAAAAGGACCCATTTTATCATAGATAAATTGTATTATCAATTCATATTTGCCTATCAATAAATAACTGCTCTCTAATTCTTTTTAACCCCTCTTTGATCTTTCTTGCGCGTACCTCCCCTATCCCTTCAACCTCGTCTAACTGTTCTACGGATGATTGCATAATTTGTTTCATATTTTGAAAGGTTGATACTAAATTTTCTATGATAAGTGGAGGTAGTCTAGGGATTTTGTTTAAAATACGATATCCCCTGGTAGCTATTACTTCATCTGGGTCTGTTGCAACTGAATATCCTAATAATTTCAAGATAATCGTATCATCTAGTAATTCCTCATTTGATAGCTCTTGTAGTTTATCTAAAATTTCATAAGGCTCACTAGCTCGATCCTTCATATAATCCTTTATGACTAGAGCCGCTTCTTTTTCTACGTTCACTAGAAGCTCTGTCATTTGCAAGCGAAGAAGTCTTCCCTCTGTTCCTAATTCATTAATATAGCAAAGAATCTCACTTTTGATACGAAGTACCATCTCAATGCGGTGAAGAACCTGTAATACCTCAGCATGAGTTACTAGCTCTTCAAACTCAAGTGCACCAAGATCTGTAATCGCTTGATCAAGCACTGTTTTATATTTTTCTAAAGTTTGTATCGCTTGATTGGCTTTTGTTAAGATAACACCGATATCCTTTAGTGCGTAACGGAATTCTCCTTGATAAAGGGTAATGACGTTTCTACGTTGTGAAATAGCAACTACAAGTGCACCTGTTTGCCTTGCAACCCGCTCCGCCGTCCGGTGACGCATACCGGTTTCAGTAGACAGTGTATTTGTACTTGGGACAAGTTGTGCATTTGCATATAAAATCTTGCTTCCGGATTCATTTAGAATGATTGCTCCGTCCATCTTGGCAAGTTCATATAAATAAGCTGGTGAAAAAGGGCTATTTATTTGAAAACCCCCATCTACAACCTCTTTAACTATTTCATTATAGCCCACAACAATTAAACCACCTGTTTTGGCACGAAGTACATTATCAATCCCTTCCCGTATAGGTGTGCCTGGAGCAATAAACCGAAGAATATGATTTAAACTCTTATCATTTTGATGGTGTTCAATCATTCATTATCCCCCTAACGTGTATTGTAGAGCTTCCCTCACACTTGCTACTCCAACAACCTCTACTCCTTTTGGTACTGTCCATCCTCCTAAATTACGCTCTGGAATAATTACTCGTTCAAAACCAAGTTTAGCAGCCTCCTGAACCCTTTGTTCAATCCTTGCTACTCGCCTTACTTCACCTGTTAGACCGACCTCTCCAATGAACACATCGGTAGGTTTTGGTGGTTGATCACGAAAACTAGAAGCAATACTTATAGCGACTGCTAGATCAATTGCAGGTTCATCCAGCTTTACTCCTCCTGCTACCTTCAAATATGCATCTTGATTTTGTAAGAGAAGTCCAACTCTCTTTTCAAGAACAGCCATTAGTAAGGATACACGGTTATGATCTATACCGGTTGCCATACGTCTAGGATTTCCAAAGCTAGTTGGAGATATTAATGCTTGAATTTCTACTAATACCGGTCGTGTTCCCTCCATTGAAGCGACAACAGTTGATCCTGCCGCTCCCTTTGACCGTTCTTCTAAGAAAATTTCTGACGGATTAGCTACTTCTTCTAATCCCGATTCCTTCATTTCAAAAATGCCCATTTCATTTGTAGATCCAAACCGGTTTTTTACTGCTCTCAAAATACGGTATGTATGATGTCTCTCTCCTTCGAAGTATAAAACTGTATCCACCATGTGTTCTAATAATCTCGGACCTGCAATGGATCCCTCTTTAGTAACATGACCTACAATAAAAATAGCAATCCCTTTCGTTTTCGCAATTTTCATCAATTCAGAAGTACATTCTCTTACTTGCGAAACACTGCCAGGTGCGGATGTAACTTCTGAATGATAGACTGTTTGAATTGAATCTACGACTACAAATCCGGGGTTTGTTTGTTCGATAGCCTGGGAAATATACTCTAAGTCTGTTTCAGCCAAAACAAATAACTGGTCAGAAACAACACCAAGACGGTCTGAGCGTAGTTTTGTCTGTTTAACTGATTCTTCACCTGAGATATATAAAACTTTTTCTTTACTCGCAAGCTGTGAAGAAACTTGTAACAATAATGTCGACTTTCCGATCCCTGGATCACCGCCTATTAATACGAGAGACCCTCTTACAATCCCCCCTCCAAGAACACGATTAAATTCAGAAATTGAAGTGTACATACGGGGCTCGCTACTTGTTTCAATTGAAGAGATAGGTGAAGGTTTGGTAACGATTGAGGAATTACTGTGGACAAACGCACCTCTTCTTGAGGGCTTTGCTTCGATTTCTTCAACAAATGTATTCCATGCTTCACATCCTGGGCACTTCCCCATCCATTTTGGTGATTCATAACCACATGATTGACAGATAAACTTTGTTTTTTTCTTTGCCATGATTTAGATACCCTCTCTTATTAAAATACCTTTGCTAATGTTAAATTATGTTACTTTTTGTAAGAAATCATAACAAACCTTACAAAAAAAGCCGAGATATACATCAAAAATATAGTTTTGAATTGTATACCTCGGCAGGTAGTTAGTTCTTATTTTACCTTTTCAGCAGACCTAACGACAAATTCACCATTTTCAATGTCTAAGACAATACTTTGACCCTTTTCAATCGTTCCTCGCAATAATTCCTCAGAAAGACGGTCTTCGACTTGTTTTTGGATTGCTCTACGTAAAGGCCTTGCTCCATATTCTAAATCGTGGCCTTCTTCCACAATTTTATCTTTTGCAGCATCTGTTAGTTCTAACTTAATTTCCTGTTCAACTAATCGTTTTGTTAATTGATCGGACATTAATGTAACAATGTCTTTCAAATGCTTTTTCTCTAAAGCATGGAAGACTATTATTTCATCAATACGATTTAAGAACTCTGGTCGGAAGGATTTTTTAAGCTCCTCCATAACCTTGCTCTTCATGTCCTTATAATCTTGTGTTTCATCTTGTAGATTAAATCCAACATACTTGTTTCTCTTTAAGGTACTAGCCCCTACGTTAGATGTCATAATCACTATTGTATTACGGAAATCGACTAATCGACCTTTCGAATCTGTTAAGCGTCCATCCTCTAATACCTGTAATAAAATATTGAATACGTCTGGATGTGCTTTCTCAATTTCATCTAAAAGAACAACAGAATAAGGTTTACGACGTACCTTCTCTGTTAGTTGTCCGCCTTCCTCATATCCAACATATCCTGGAGGTGAACCTACTAATCTTGAAGTCGAATGCTTTTCCATATACTCTGACATATCAATACGGATCATTGCATCCTCATCACCGAATATTGATTCAGCTAAAGCTCTTGCTAGCTCCGTCTTACCCACACCAGTAGGTCCTAAGAAAATAAATGAACCTGTTGGGCGTTTTGGATCCTTTAAGCCTGCTCTTGAACGTCTAACTGCCTTAGCAACTGCTTTTACAGCTTCTTCCTGTCCAATTACACGCGAGTGAAGGATTTCCTCCATATTTAATAACTTTTCAGTTTCTGTTTGAGCTAGCTTAGCTACAGGAATACCAGTCCAGTTCGCAACAACTGTTGCAATATCATCCACCGTAACTTCAGAGTTTTCTTGACCTTGTTTTTCTTTCCAGTTTTTCTTTGTTTCTTCAAGCTTTTCTCTCAAGCGCTGTTCACTGTCACGTAAGGATGCGGCTTTTTCAAATTCCTGACTTTGCACTGCAGCGTCCTTTTCCTTCCTAACACCCTCTAGCTTTTGCTCGAGCTCTTTTAAATTAGGAGGAGCAGTATAGGATCGTAAACGAACTTTCGAACCAGCTTCATCAATTAAATCAATTGCTTTATCTGGTAAAAATCGATCTGAGATATAACGGTCAGATAGTTTTACAGCTTGAATGATAGATTCATCAGTAATTGAAACACGATGATGCGCTTCATAGCGGTCTCTTAGCCCTTGTAAAATTTGAATGGATTCTTCAATAGTTGGTTCATCTACTTGTATAGGCTGGAATCTTCTTTCTAATGCTGCATCTTTCTCAATGTACTTTCGGTACTCATCTAGTGTAGTTGCTCCAATACATTGCAATTCTCCACGTGCTAATGACGGTTTTAAAATATTTGAAGCATCGATGGCACCTTCTGCTCCACCAGCACCAATTAATGTATGAAGCTCATCAATGAATAAAATGATATTTCCTGCTTGGCGAATTTCATCCATTACCTTTTTTAAACGATCTTCGAATTCACCACGATATTTTGTTCCAGCTACAACTGTTCCCATATCTAATGTCATTACACGCTTATCTCTTAGGGTTTCAGGTACCTCATTGTTAATAATTTGTTGCGCTAACCCTTCGGCAATTGCTGTTTTACCTACACCTGGCTCACCAATAAGAACAGGATTATTTTTCGTACGACGGCTCAGGACTTCAATCACACGCTGTATTTCTTTGCTTCGACCAATAACAGGGTCAAGACTTCCTTCTCTTGCAATGGCAGTTAAGTCTCTTGCTAAACTATCAAGTGTCGGAGTATTTGCATTAGCTGCTCCTCCTCCTTGATGCCCTGAAGAAGACTCATTGCTACCTAGTAGTTGTAGAACCTGTTGTCTAGCTTTGTTTAAGCTAACACCTAGATTATTTAAAACTCTTGCAGCCACTCCCTCACCTTCACGAATTAATCCAAGTAGGATATGTTCCGTTCCGACATATGAGTGACCAAGCTTTCTAGCTTCGTCCATAGATAGTTCGATAACTTTTTTTGCTCTAGGTGTATAGTGGATTGTTTGTGATGCATCTTGACCACGACCGATAAGGCCTTCTACTTCTTTTTGAATTTTTTCAGGACCTAATCCTAAAGCAACTAAAGCCTTCGCTGCAATCCCTTCACCTTCGCGAATTAAACCTAATAAAATATGTTCTGTACCGATATTGTTATGTCCTAAACGCACCGCTTCTTCTTGCGCTAGTGCTAATACTTTTTGTGCTCGCTCAGTAAATCTTCCAAACATCATCGATCATCAACCTCCAAGCTCATTTGTATTTTCTTCTTCAAGCTTTAATCGTTCTCGAATTAATGTGGCTCTTCTTATATCTCTTTCATTTGCTCTTAATGCACCACCTGAATATAACTGTAAAAAACCAGGTTGTGTTAATATCATTAATT
This sequence comes from Cytobacillus luteolus, assembly GCF_017873715.1. NCBI lineage: Bacteria > Bacillati > Bacillota > Bacilli > Caryophanales > Bacillaceae > Litchfieldia > Litchfieldia luteola. The sequence continues at coordinate 3,456 of NZ_JAGGKM010000011.1, read as the reverse complement.
CATTCAAGATTGTTCTGGAAATGTTCTTGAGAATTCCTAAATCAATTCCTAATCGAACATCAGACAAGCATTTTGCTGCTTCTTTCGACTCAATAATACGGCTATTAGCCAGAACACCATAGGAGCGATATACTCTGTCTTCTAATTGTATGTTTGAAGTCTTAACTAATGCTTCTCTGGCAGATCGTTCTTGTGAAATCAACTGACTAACAACGCTATTTAGATCCTCAACAATGTCCTCTTCCGTTTTTCCAAGTGTCATTTGATTCGATATTTGAAATAAATTTCCTAATGCTTCACTACCTTCACCATATATCCCTCTCACAACCAAACCAAGTTGATTAATAGCAGGAATAATTCGCTTCATTTGGTCTGTTAGAATTAAAGCAGGAAGATGCATCATGACTGAAGCACGCATTCCCGTTCCAACATTTGTAGGGCAGGTTGTCAAATAGCCTTTTTGCTCATCAAATGCATAATCTACATGTTGCTCTATCCAATCATCCAGTTCACTAGCTACCTTTAGTGCTTCATTTAATTGAAATCCGGGGTACAGACATTGTATTCGAATATGGTCTTCTTCATTAATCATAATACTAATTTCTTCATTCTCAGATAAAAGGCAGGCACCAAATGTAGCATCTTTTGCTAAGTGTGGACTAATTAAATGCTTTTCCACTAGTACTCTTTTCTCTAGTGGCTGAAGTTCATCCATTTTTAATAACTCAAACTCACCAATTTCTTGAAAAGACTCCTTTTCAAACCTTTCTTCAAATAGCTTTACAATTGACTGAGCTTCTTCGTTGGTAGATAGAGTTGGGAAAAGCATATCTTCAAAATTTCTAGCTAATCGTATTCGACTACTCAATACAATATCTGAGTCAGGGCCCTCCTGATTCATCCAAGAGCTAATAGCTTGATTGATAAAACGTTGTAGTGACATAGATTAACTTTCCCCCTCTCTATGTTCACTTACCTTTTTTTCTAAGGCACGAATTTGATCTCGAAGTAGTGCTGCTTGTTCAAATTCCTCATTAACAATTTGTTCTTGAAGACTTTGTTTTAACTCTTCAATCTCTTTACGGATATGAATTTTTCCTCCAGCCCGCTTCGGAATCTTGCCAATATGTGCTGTATTTCCACTATGCAATCTTTTTAAGATTGGTGTTAGATGCTTATTAAACGCTTTGTAACACTCGGAGCAACCGAATCTCCCTACCTTAGCAAACTGTTGAAATGTCATGTTACAACGGGGACACTGAGTAATTTCATTATTTATAAATGGTTTCGTTTCACTAATGGAAGGTTCAATATTTAATAAACCTGCCAACAAATTATTGATTGAAAAACCATTTCCCGAAAACATAAACATCTCACTTTTCTCCTGGGCACAATGTTCACAAATGTGAACCTCTGTCTTTTCACCATTCACTATCTTTGTAAAATGCAAGGTCGCAGGTCTCTTATTACATTCCTGACAAATCACTCTTCCTCACCTCTCCAAGACCTAAACTATAGAAAATCAAATCACGCTTATTTATGTTTTTTAAAACTATCAACTATATGTGAAACAACTTATTAATATTGAATGATTACTTGTACATTAAGGAAGTCAACATAGCCTTTATCATTCTTGCCCGTAACTCATCTCTATATGGAAGTTCAATAAATAAGACAGATCGATCAATGACACTAAGCATGATTTTTGCTTCTCTCCCAGAGAGAACACCCTCTTCGACCAAACGGGCAATCACATCTTCAGCACTTGCTTGTGAAATACGCCTATCTATTAAATTTATTAATTGTTTCAGAAGATGTGCATCATCATGAGATTGTACTTTCATGATTCGAATATATCCGCCACCACCACGTTTACTTTCCACAATATAACCACGCTCTAATGTGAATCTAGTATTTATTACATAATTAATCTGTGATGGCACACATTCAAATCGATGAGCGATTTCGCTTCGCTTTATCTCAACAATATCCCGATCACTTCTATCAAGAACTTGTTTTAAATACTGCTCGATAATATCGGAAATATTTTTCACCTATCTTCCACCTCGCTTGACTTTGACTATATTTGACTTTAATTTTATAGGTAATCATAAAAATTATCAAGTTGTAGCACTTACAAGTGTTAGCCTTGCCAAGTTTTTATAGAGTCTAAACCCACTTTTTTTAAAAGATTTTTTCAATCCTCTCCATTCTTGATAATTCTTCAAATACTTTTATTTTTTCTTCTGGATTTTTTATATCAGCTTCAATCGTATAACGAATCGTTCGATTGTTCTTTCCTTTACCATACCTTAAAGATACATTCATTATTTTTACCTTATGTGAGTCAAATACATTTAAAATTGTCGACAGCGAGATGTCATCCTTATTAACTACTATATGAAAAAATTGTGCCTTTGACCTATTTAATACGACAGATTCGAATTTATTTAAGAAAATTAAACTAAGTAAAACTACCGCTGTCGTTAATATAGCTGGAGCAAACATTCCAACCCCTACAATTAATCCTAACCCTGCTACTACCCAAATAGAGGCTGCAGTCGTTAATCCTCGAATCGTAGCACCTTTTACGAGAATTGTCCCGGCTCCTAAGAAACCAATGCCACTGATGACATATGATGGTATACGGGCAGGATCAAACCGAATGTTATCATGATCATTTAGATAAGGACCAAACCCATACAAAGACAATAACATCATCAAGCAAGAACCTACTCCAACAAGTAAGTGTGTTCGAAATCCTGCAGGATGCCGTTTAATCTCACGTTCAAGTCCTACTAGTCCACTTAAAATTGCCGCTAAAAATATGCGAATACTCATCGTATAAAACTCATCATTAAAAATCATCGACAAATCCATACATATCCCTCCAATACTACATTCCCTTCTTATTTGTAGGTGAAACGGAAAAGTGAGTTTCTATTATGTATACGAGTTAATTAAATATGGTATTACAAGAAATTATTTTAGTAGGATAATGTGAGGAGGCGGAGTGGAGGGTTAGTATAAGAAGATTCGAAGTCTTTTTTGAATAACCAATGATTCGGACTCGCTTGCCTATGTACTTGTTCAACCTGTCTGAATAAGCCTTGGATTCCGACTTGTTTGCCTATGTGCTTGCTCAACCTGTCGGAATAAACCTTGGATTCCGACTTGTTTGCCTATGCGCTTGATCAACCTGTCGGAATAAGCCTTGGATTCCGACTTGTTTGCCTATGCGCTTGCTCAACCTGTCGGAATAAACCTTGGATTCCGACTTGTTTTACAACCTCTCAGTAAGTCCTTTTCAAAAAAAACACAAAAAAAGAACCAGCACAGGGCTGGTTCTTTCGCTTCGCTTGGCAACGTCCTACTCTCACAGGGGGAAACCCCCAACTACCATCGGCGCTCGAGCTTTAACTTCCGTGTTCAGCGGTCAGCTTCCGATAAGCTTCA
>NZ_JAGGKM010000010.1 GCF_017873715.1 Cytobacillus luteolus | reverse complement strand
GCCGATGGTAGTTGGGGGTTTCCCCCTGTGAGAGTAGGACGTTGCCAAGCAAAGCGAGAGAACCAGCCCTGTGCTGGTTCTTTTTTTGTGTTTTTCTTGAAAAGGACTTACTGAGGGGTTTTTTGTTAAGTTAACCGATAAGTAATGTTTGATGACCGATAGGTAGTGCGGTTGTAATCTCTACACTTATTCAGACAGGCTGATCGAGAATTTAGCAAACGAGTCCGAATCCAGGGATTATTCCGACAGGTCGAGTGATCCTATTGCAAAACGAGTCCGAATCCAAAGGTTATTCAGACAGGTTGATCGAGCCTGTTACAAAACAAGGTCGAATCCAGAGGTTATTCAGACAGGTTGAGCAAGCACATAGGCAAACAAGTCGGAATCCAAGGCTTATTTAGACAGGTAGTCCTTGAACCCAGCAATACGAGTCCAAATCTTATATTCATTTAAACAGGTTGTCGATTTTCAACTAATAATCTCTAATATAAAACACCAACACCACTCATCTACAAATCTATATATCTAAGCCCAATTTTCCTCTTATAAGACAGACACAATAATTCAAAAGTGTCATAGAGTAATAAAAAAAGATAGTCGGAACCTTTTAATAAATTAAAAATTGTGTATACAACTTTGAAGAATTGGACAGAATTAGTGTATGGAGGTGGAGGCAGATGAGTTCACTCATTGCAAAACAGAACATTGGGGAAACGTGCATTATATGTGAACAGAATAGAGATAGAGGCATACACCTGTACACAAAGTTTATTTGTACTGATTGTGAAAGAGATATGATTCAAACAGAAACAAATGATCCGAAGTACCTTTACTATTTATCAAAGTTAAAAAAGGTTACAACACCGGAGATATATTCCTAGATTTCAAGGCCCAAGAGAGGGCCTTCTTTTTTTGCTTTCGAATGGTTTCTCTTTTTCAAATCCATCTAAAATATAATCCACCAACCGTAACGTTTATCCTCGACTCTTATTCTTTTTTCCTTTTTTCCTGTTATAATAGGTAAAGTCAGTGCATGTCTCGAGTTAAAGGAACGTGAAAAATGGATCAAAGACAAACACCGCTGTATACAGCATTGGTTAAGCACCTTCATATGAATTCAATCTCTTATCATGTACCTGGACATAAATCAGGGAGAGTCTTTCCAAAGGATGCTAGAAGCGTCTATGAGAATCTGCTTAAGATTGATGTGACCGAGCTTTCAGGCTTAGATGACTTACATGACCCAGAGGGACCTATAATGGAGGCACAGCAGCTAACTGCAGGGTTATATGGGGTTAGAAATACCTTTTTTCTCGTCAATGGTTCAACGGTGGGTAATCTTTCGATGATTTTAGCGGCATGTAACGCAGGAGATACTGTTCTCGTTCAACGAAATTCACATAAGTCCATTATGAATGGAATTCAGTTAGCTGGGATAACACCTGTTTTTTTAACGCCTGAATATGATATGGAGATGAAGGTAGTTTCTGGTGTTTCAGAAGAAACAATAAGGAAAGCATTTAATCGTTATCCAAATATAAAAGCCATTATCTTAACTAACCCAAATTATTATGGTATGAGTAGTAATTTGTCAGCCATTGTTAAGCTTGCGCATAAAAATGGGACAAGTGTTCTCGTCGATGAGGCTCATGGTGCTCATTTTATTCATGAAGGGTTTCCGACCTCTGCCATTGATTATGGAGCAGATATTGTAGTGCACTCCGCTCATAAAACGCTACCGGCAATGACGATGGGCTCCTACCTTCATTTTAATAGTGATTTAGTAGATATAAAAAAGCTAAAACTTTATTTACAGATGTTACAATCAAGTAGTCCGTCTTATCCAATTATGGCTTCTCTTGATATAGCAAGGAGTTATTTAGCTTCATTTGATAAACAAGATATAGATAGAATAAGAGAGCAAGTTACAGCATTTAAGAAAGAACTGAATCAAATTAAAGGAATAAGAGTTGTTGAATCATCTAACCCCTTACTCAGTCAGGATTTATTAAAAGTTACTATTCAGTCTAATTGTTCATGGTCTGGATATGAACTACAAAAAATCTTTGAACAAAAGGGAATCTTCACAGAATTGGCGGATCCTTATAATGTACTTTTTGTTTTACCTTTAACAACAAAGTTAGAAAGTGAAGATACTATTGCCAGAATAAAAGAAGCTCTTCAAAACAAAGTTGAAGAGCAATTAACTATAAATAATACTTATCTTTATTTTGAACCTTTCACAGAACTAGCGATAGGGTATGAGGAACAAAATAAATATCGTCAGATTAAAATTCCAATTGATAAGGCGTGTGGATATATCTCTGCAGAAATGGTTACGCCATATCCACCAGGAATACCGTTGCTTATGGTCGGGGAAGAGATATCTAAAGAACATATCGGGCTGCTGTTGAAATATAAAAACAGCGGAGCAAGGTTTCAAGGTTCGGTTGCCATAAAAGAAGACTCATTAATTGTATTTGATAAGAAATAACAACAATGTGATTAGGAGTTAAGTAAAAGGAGAATGGATTGTGACTGGTTATTTTATCACCTTTGAAGGCCCAGAAGGAGCTGGGAAAACAACAATTTTAGGTTTACTTGAGAAAGAGCTTCGTGGGAAAGGATTTGACGTTCTTTCAACGAGGGAACCAGGTGGAATTGCGATATCAGAACAAATACGTTCTGTTATTTTGGATAAAAAAAATACGATGATGGATGGCAGAACAGAAGCACTTTTATATGCAGCTGCTAGAAGACAGCATTTAGTTGAAAAGGTTATCCCAGCATTAAAACAGGGTAAGGTTGTATTATGTGATCGATTTATTGATAGTTCATTAGCATATCAAGGACATGCAAGAGGCCTTGGAATTGAAGAGGTATTATCTATAAATGAGTTTGCAATTGCTGGGGTTATGCCTACTCTAACGTTATTATTTAAGATAAGTCCTGAAAAGGGAATGGAACGTATCTACAAAAATGAAGATAGAGAAGTAAATCGGTTAGATTTAGAGGCAATTGATTTTCACCATAAGGTTTATGAAGGATATATGCTTTTGGCAGATCGATTTAAGAAGCGTATCCAGGTGGTTGATGCAGAACGACCTTTGAACGAGGTCTTTTCAGAAGTAACAGAGTTAATTGAATCAATGTTAGCAAAATAACCTCAGAAATCAGTGGATTTTGAGGTTTTTCTTTCAGATTGGACAATTCTTGCTATAATAAGAAATAACATGGTGAACAATTTGTTACCAATAATCGTAGAATGAAGTATTCTAAAAAAAATGTTAAAATATAAGGAGGCTGAACTCATGAAATTAATACTTGCAGTCATCCAGGATAAAGACAGTAATCGTTTACTTCAAGCATTAGTAGAAAATAATTTCCGTGCAACAAAGCTATCAAGTACAGGTGGATTTCTTAAATCAGGAAATACAACGTTTATGATAGGTACGGAAGAAATTAGAGTAGAACGAGCATTACAAATTATTAAAGAAAATTGTAAGCATCGAGATCAATTAGTTGCGCCAATTTCTCCGATGGGTGGAAATGCAGATTCATATGTCCCATATCCTGTGGAAGTAGAAGTTGGGGGAGCAACAGTATTTGTTCTTCCGGTGGAGCAATTTCATCAATTCTAAGTTTAGAGGAGTTATGGGATGAAAATTAGTCAAGACTTACGACTATCCATAGATAAAGGAAGAACAGACCAAAAATCCTCTCTAACTGGGAATGTTAGATTTGGAGAGCTTGTGCAAAAGCAAGAAAGCAAACTGCACATTGAGCAACTGAATAAGCTAATGGCTAACATAGATATTGCGGGACAACGACTTGACCGTTCCCGAACTTTCAAGGATTTAGCTAGTTATAAACGATTAGTAAAACAGTTTGTTGAGCAGGCTGTTGATTTTGGAATGGAACTGAAACAATCACATAGCTGGAGTTCTCAGGGACATAGTAGGTCTCTAAAACTTGTTGAAGAAATTGATCATACACTTATTGCTTTAACAGAGGATATATTAGCTAATGAAAAACAGTCCATTGATATATTGGGTAAAATAGGAGAAGTTAAGGGCTTACTTATAAACCTTTATATGTAAGGAAAGAGTGATTTTTTTGAGTAAATCGTGGGAACAGCTCGAGCATTATCAGCCTACAGTTTTAAAAATGATCGGTAATAGCATACAAAAAGGGCGTGTTTCCCATGCCTATTTGTTCGAAGGAAGTAGAGGGACAGGAAAGAGAGAAGTTAGCATCCTGTTTGCCAAAAGTCTATTTTGCCTAAATCGTTCTGATTACAAGCCATGTAATGATTGTTCTAATTGTCGAAGAATTTCCTCAGGGAATCACCCAGATATTCATATTGTTGAGCCGGATGGTCTTTCGATAAAAAAAGGTCAAATTCAAGCCTTACAAGAGGAATTTTCAAAGACAGGCGTTGAATCTAATAAAAAGTTATACATTATAGATCATGCAGACAAAATGACGACAAACGCTGCTAATAGTTTACTAAAATTTTTAGAGGAACCAGGTAAACAAACGGTGGCCATTCTTCTAACAGAGCAAGTTCATCGTATGTTAAATACGATATTATCAAGATGCCAAGTCTTACCTTTTAAGCCTTTATCACCACATGTAATAGCAGGTCGTTTGCAGGAAAATGGCTTTAATGCTACAGTTGCTCATCTGGTTGCTCATGTTACCAATAACTTGGAAGATGCTACCGACTTATGCAAGGATGATTCGTTTGCACAGTCTAGAAAAATAGTGTTACAATTATATGAAGTATTAATAAATAGACCGGGGAATGCCCTCTTTTTTATTCAGGATAAATGGCTTACTCATTTTAAAGAAAAAGAAGAGCTTTTCTTAGGGTTAGATTTATTATTACTAGTTTATAAAGATTTATTATTTATCCAGCTTGGCGATGAGGATAAGGTTATATATAGTGATATTATTCAAGAATTAAAACAGCAGGCACTTATTACCTCAGGAAAGCGTGTCTGTGATCAAATAGAAGCCATACTTGAGGCTAAAAAACGGTTAAACACCAACATGAATCCACACTTATTGATGGAGCAATTGGTATTTAAATTGCAGGAGGGGTTAAAGCTTGTATGATGTAGTTGGTGTACGCTTTAAAAAAGCGGGTAAAATATATTACTTTGACCCAAATGGTCTGGTGATTCCAGATGATGAATATGTCATTGTTGAGACAGTTCGAGGAATTGAATTTGGGAAGGTTGTTATAAATAAAAAACAAGTCGGTGAAAACGATATTGTTTTACCACTTAAAAAGGTTATTCGTATTGCGGATGAAAAAGATCGGTTGATTGTTGAGGAAAATAAGCAGGCTGCAAAAGATGCTTATGAATCTTGTGTAGATAAAGTATCTGAGCATGGTCTAGATATGAAGCTGGTTGATGTAGAATTCACATTTGACCGCAATAAGGTAATCTTTTATTTCACTGCAGATGGAAGAGTAGATTTTAGGGACTTAGTAAAGGATCTTGCTGCAATTTTCCGTACAAGAATCGAATTGCGACAAATAGGAGTTAGAGATGAAGCGAAGATGCTTGGCGGTATTGGACCTTGTGGTAGAATGCTTTGTTGTTCAACCTTCCTAGGTGACTTTGAACCAGTATCAATTAAGATGGCTAAGGATCAAAACCTATCTTTAAATCCTACTAAGATCTCAGGGTTGTGTGGTCGTCTAATGTGCTGCTTGAAATATGAAAATGATGAATACGAATCCGCGAAAGAGCAGTTACCGGACATTGGGGAGACAATTGAAACTCCAATAGGTAATGGTAAAGTCGTAGGGTTAAATATATTAGAAAGAATTCTACAAATCGACCTTGGAGATGGAGAGCGTATTGTAGAGTTTTCATGGGAAGAATTAACGAAAGAAGGAGCGGTCTAGATTTAGCAACAGATTAATGAGGTGGATAACGTGGAAAAAAAAGAAATCTTTGAATCTGTTAGTAGCATGGAGGAGCAAATTGGTCATTTATACCGTCAGTTAGGAGATCTTAAACAGCATTTAGCAGAATTGCTTGAAGAGAATAATAATCTTTTAATTGAAAATGACCATCTGCGTCGCCGCCTTGATCAAACATCTGTTCAACAACAAGATAAAACAAAAGGAAAAAAACCTGTCAAAAATAGTGCAGAAGCAAAAGTAGCTGATATCGGTGAAGGCTATGATAACCTAGCGCGACTTTACCAAGAAGGCTTCCACATTTGCAATGTTCACTATGGCAGTGTTCGAAGAGACGGTGACTGCTTGTTTTGTCTATCCTTTTTAAATAAGAAGTAAATGGACTTTTCTCTTATGAAAGGTCCATTTTTTTTCATCTAATTCATCACAATTTGGTAAACTAGGTTTAGTAAATGTACATAGTGAACACGATAATGAATATATCTTGAAAGGATTCTACTATACATGCTGGAATTATTCGATGACGAACGTTTAGATCATTTATTAGGAGAGAATTTACGTATTATTCAGAGTCCTTCCGTTTTTGCTTTTTCCTTAGATACAGTACTATTAGCTAAGTTTGTATATGTTCCTATTCAAAAAGGAAATTTACTTGATTTATGTACAGGTAATGGTGTCATTCCATTGTTATTAAGTAAACGTACAAAGGGAGATATTACTGGGGTTGAAATCCAACAGAGAATTTATAGCATGGCAAAGAGAAGTATTGAATTTAACAAGCTGAGCACCCAGATAAAGATGATTCATGGAGATATTAAGGACATGCCAAAAGAATTAGGTCATGGTAAGTATGATATCGTAACCTGTAATCCACCCTATTTTCCAACGCCTAAGCAAGATGAAATAAATGAAAATGAACATCTGGCTATTGCTAGGCATGAAATCCATTGTACACTAGAAGACGTTATTCGTGTGAGTAGTCAATTAGTGAAGCAAGGAGGGAAGGTTGCGTTTGTGCATCGCCCTGGACGGCTACTTGATATTGTTACATTAATGAGAAAATATCGATTGGAACCGAAAAGACTGCAGTTTGTCTATCCAAAAGCAGGTAAGGAAGCAAATACCCTTTTAATAGAAGGAATTAAAGATGGTAAACCAGACTTAAAAATTTTACAGCCGTTAATTGTATATAATGAAGAAAATGAATATACAAAAGAACTACAAACTATTTTATATGGGGAAGATTCCAAGGAACAGTAGGTTCTTTAATAAAGGAGTATGCATACAATGTGGCAACAAAAAAGCTTTCATAGTACAAATAATGGAGGGATTCTTTATCTAGTCCCAACTCCAATAGGTAACCTAGAGGATATGACCTTTCGGGCGGTTCGTATCCTTAAGGAAGTACATATCATAGCTGCTGAAGATACACGGCAAACCAAAAAGTTATGTAATCATTTCGAAATTGATACCCCGGTTACAAGCTACCATGAACATAACAAGCAAAATAGCGGAGAAAAAATCATCACTCTTTTAAAAGAGGGGAAAGATGTAGCCATAGTAAGTGATGCAGGAATGCCTACCATTTCCGACCCAGGTTATGAATTAGTTGTTGAGGCGTTAGAGGAACAGTTTCATGTTGTACCTCTTCCAGGAGCTAATGCAGCCCTAACAGCCTTAATTGCATCAGGGCTCCCAACCGATCACTTTTACTACTTTGGGTTTTTAAATCGACAAAAGAAGGATAAACGTAAACAACTCGAAACCCTTAAAAATAGGAAGGAGACATTGATTTTTTATGAGTCGCCACACCGATTAAAAGAAACTCTACAGTTGATGGTAGAGGTTTTAGGAAACAGAAAGGTCACGCTTTCTAGAGAATTGACTAAGAAGTTTGAAGAATTTATTAGAGGTACGTTAGAAGAAGTAATTGAGTGGGCAACTGATGAAAATGTGAGAGGGGAATTTTGCCTATTATTAGAAGGTGCAAGAGAAAGTGAAATTGAAAAAGAAACAAATTGGTGGGACGTGCTTACCATTATTGAGCATGTAAATCATTATATTGCCGAAAAATCATTACCTTCAAAAGAGGCAATCAAACAAGTTGCATTAGATAGGGAATTACCGAAAAGGGAAGTTTATCAGCAGTATCATGTCGAATAAAAAATGGCTGTCTAGAAGTATCAAAAACCTTTGAAAGGAAACTGATACCTAGACAGCCATTATTATTTATTATTTTGCAACTTCTAGATTGCTTTGAATTTCTTGTAGGATTTGTTCAGCACCCTCGCGGCTTAGTACAATTTTGCCACCAGCTAGAGTGATATTATGATCAGACACTTCTCCAGTTACATGACAAGTCATGTTTGGTTTATATTTTTTTAAGATGATTCTCTCATCGTCAACGTAAATTTCAAGTGCATCCTTTTCAGCAATTCCTAATGTGCGACGCAGTTCGATTGGAATAACCACGCGTCCTAATTCATCAACTTTACGTACAATACCAGTAGATTTCATATTAATGTTCTCCTCCCGTAATAATTATTACAAAAATCTATCTTTTTCGTCATTATTCGACAAAATAAATGTACTTTTATAATAACAGTGTTTCCAATAAACGTCAATAATTTTAATTACAAAACTTTGCAATTCTTTAAGAAAATGTCTAAGAATGTTCACAAAAATATTGGTTTATAGATGTTTGTAAAAAAATACAAGCATGCTTTTATTATACATTTGATAACTTTTTTTCAAATCTTTTCTAGTAAATATTATACAGGCGATTCGACAAAATTCAATATTGATTCGACAAAAAATGCCAAAAGGGTTTATTTACCATTTTTCCCGGATGCTCAATTTAGTTTCACTGATAACAGTTAGTTGACATTACTTCTATAATATATGTATATTTTGTTGATATAAGAGGTAATCATGAGTTTATGAAGAATCTAGTAGAGTAAAGGATTTTTTTATGTTGAAATTACTCTCGTCCCTTAGGCGGGAGTTTTATTACTGTATATATATAGGAGGAAACTTAAATGGCAGAGGAAAAAACATTTTATCTAACGACACCTATTTATTACCCAAGTGGGAAATTACATATTGGTCATGCTTATACAACTGTTGCTGGTGATGCAATGGCACGATATAAGCGTTTACGTGGTTATGATGTTATGTACTTAACTGGAACTGACGAACATGGTCAAAAAATACAGCGAAATGCAGAAGAAAAAGGGGTAACTCCTCAAAAATATGTGGATGATATTGTTCAAGGTATTAAAGAGCTTTGGGATAAGCTAGATATATCTTACGATGATTTCATTCGAACAACAGAAGACCGACATAAAGAAATTGTTGAGAAGATTTTTGCTCAGTTAGTGGAGCAAGGTGATATTTATTTGGATAAGTACGAAGGATGGTATTGTACACCTTGCGAATCCTTTTACACAGAAAGACAGTTAGAGCAAGGAAATTGCCCAGATTGTAATAGACCTGTTGAAAAGGTAAAAGAAGAATCCTATTTCTTTAAGATGAGTAAGTATGCAGATCGTTTACTTGCTTATTATGAGGAAAACCCTGAGTTTATCCAACCAGAGTCTAGAAAAAATGAAATGATTAATAACTTTATCAAGCCTGGCTTAGAGGACTTAGCCGTTTCAAGGACAACTTTTGACTGGGGTGTAAAAGTTCCAGGAGATCCAAAGCATGTTATTTATGTATGGATCGATGCTCTGTCGAATTATATAACAGCACTTGGCTATGGTACAGATAATGATTCAAAGTACTTAAAGTATTGGCCTGCTGATGTTCACTTAGTAGGAAAAGAAATCGTTCGCTTCCATACAATCTATTGGCCAATTATGTTAATGGCTTTAGATTTACCTTTACCTAAAAAGGTTTTTGCACATGGTTGGTTATTAATGAAAGACGGAAAAATGTCAAAATCTAAAGGGAATGTAGTTGATCCGGTAACCCTAATTGACCGTTACGGATTAGATGCTTTACGTTATTACTTATTAAGAGAAGTTCCATTTGGCTCTGATGGAGTATTTACACCTGAAGGTTTTATTGAACGCATTAATTATGATTTAGCAAATGATTTAGGGAACTTATTAAATCGTACAGTTGCTATGATTAGTAAGTATTTTGACGATACAATCCCTGCATACTCTGGGTCACAAACCGAATATGATGAGAGTTTATCAAACTTTGCAAGAGAAACAGTTGCAAGGTATGAGCAGTCGATGGAAAAAATGGAGTTTTCAGTCGCATTAACTTCATTATGGCAACTAGTAAGCAGAACAAATAAATACATTGATGAGACTCAGCCATGGGTACTTGCAAAAGATGAAGCCAATAAAGATGCTTTAGGTTCTGTTATGTCTCATTTAGCTGAATCCCTTCGTTTTGTTGCAGTACTTTTAAAACCGTTTTTAACAAAGACTCCTGAAAGAATCTTTACTCAATTAGGTATTATAGAAGAAAAGCTTAAATCATGGGAAAGTTTAGAGGAATTTGGTTTAAGAATAGAGGGAGTAAAGGTAGTAAAGGGTGAGCCAATCTTCCCTCGTTTAGAAACTGCAGATGAGGTAGAGTACATTAAAGTTCAGATGCAAGGAACTCCACAGCCGAAGCAAGAAGAAAAGGTTGAGATACCAGAGGTTGATGAGATCACGATTGATGATTTTATGAAGGTTGACTTACGAGTAGCAGAAGTGACACATGCTGAACCTGTAAAAAAAGCAGATAAATTATTAAAGATTCAGTTGGACTTAGGCTATGAGAAACGCCAAGTTGTGTCAGGAATTGCACAATATTATAAACCAGAAGAATTAGTTGGAAGAAAAGTGATTTGTGTGACAAATCTAAAGCCAGTTAAGCTTCGTGGAGAACTCTCTCAAGGAATGATTTTAGCGGGATCACTTGATGGAACTCTTTCAGTAGCTACCATTGCTGAAAATCTCCCAAATGGTGCAAAAGTGAAATAAAAAGACATCGTATTTTAGGGCAGATGAGCATCTGCCCTTTCTACTATAAAGGAGGCGGCATACCAATGTTAATTGATACACATGCACATATTAACGCCACACAATTTGAATCAGACCTCGAAGAAGTTATTGCGCGTGCTAAGGATGAGGGTGTATCAACCATTGTGGTTGTTGGGTTTGATAGGGTTACCATTACAAAAGCGATGGAACTTACGAATACATATGATAACATCTTTGCAACAATCGGATGGCATCCTGTTGATGCGATTGATATGACAGATGAGGATCTTAAGTGGATAGAAGAACTTGCAGCTCATCCAAAGGTAGTTGCTTTAGGTGAGATGGGCTTAGATTATTATTGGGATAAATCACCTAAGGATGTTCAAAAAGAAGTATTTAGAAAACAGATTGCACTAGCTAAAAAAGTAAAGCTTCCGATTGTCATACATAACCGTGACGCAACGGCGGATGTGGTGGAAATTTTGAAGGAAGAAGGAGCTCACGAGGTTGGTGGAATTATGCATTGTTTTACAGGCAGCTATGAGGTAGCGAAGCAATGTATGGATATGAACTTTTACATTTCATTTGGGGGTCCAGTGACTTTCAAGAATGCAAAGGTTCCAAAAGAAGTTGCTGTTAAAATACCATTAGACCGTTTATTAGTTGAAACTGATTGTCCATATTTAACGCCACACCCTTTTCGAGGAAAAAGAAACGAACCTAGCTATGTAAAATTGGTGGCTGAGCAAATTGCAGAGCTGAAAGGCATCCCTTTTGAGGAGTTAGCACAACAAACGTCCGACAATGCACGTAAATTATTCGACATAAAGTGATAGTAACTTTTGTCAAATTATACAGGGACTTGTCCAATGAATGAGTGAAAATAAAAAGTTCTACATGTCTCTTTACATTCATATATTTCTTTGTCGACAAGTTTCCCTTCCCTTTTATCAGAAAATTTAGGATAATAAATCATGCAGTCCAAGCAACCTATGGATGGGGTTGACAGAATGAAAGATACTTTATATAATCACTCCGAGAGAAGGAGGCGTTTTTCATCGTGATTAAAAACATGAAAAAGCTGTTTTCCGAGTCAATGAACAAAAAAAGATTCATAATTTCAATTAGTAGTTTACTAGCTTTTGGAACTGCAGGAACGGGCTATGCAGTTTATGAAGGTACGAAAGAAACAGTTAACCTTTCCCTAAATGGTGAGGAACAAGTAATAAGGACCCATGCAAATACTGTTGCTGAACTTCTAGAAAACTATGAAATCAATGTGCGTTCGGAAGACCATTTATCGCATTCACAAGATGCTGAGATCACAGATAATATGGAGATTGTCTGGGAGGCGTCAAAACCAGTAAAGATTGTTATAGGGGATCAAAAATCAACTGTTTGGACTACTGCAGATACAGTCAAAGAGTTATTGGAAGCGCAAAAAATTACAGTTAATGAACATGATAAAGTAGAACCAGGTATCGATGCTGAAATTACTAAAGATATTACAGTTACGCTAGAAAAGGCCTTTCAGCTAACATTGGATGTCGGTGGAACAGAACAGCACGTTTGGGCAACTTCGACTACTGTCGCTGACTTTTTAGAGAATCAACAAATCACACTTAATGAACTAGATCGTGTAGAGCCTGCATTGGAATCTACGATCACACAAAACAGTGTCGTAAAAGTCGTACGCATAGAAAAGGTCACCGATGTAGTGGAAGAACCAGTTGCTTATGCAGTTATTACTAAAAATGATAGTAGTATTGAAAAGGGTAAGCAAAAAGTAGTAAATGCTGGTTCAGAAGGAAAAATTGCTAAACATTTTGCAGTTATTCTTGAAAATGGAAAAGAAGTTTCAAGAGAGTTAGTTAAAACGGAAACGTTGAAAGAAAGTAAGGATCGAGTAGTTGCTGTTGGAACGAAAAAAGTTCAACGCCAAGTTTCCCGTGGAACTGGTTCAGTAGTTAAGGAATTCTACGTTTCTTCAACTGCATATACAGCATACTGTAATGGTTGTTCAGGAACAACTGCAACGGGCATCAACCTGCGAGCAAATCCTGACATGAAAGTAATTGCTGTTGACCCAAGTGTTATTCCTTTAGGCACGAAAGTATATGTAGAAGGATATGGGTATGCAATAGCTGGAGACACAGGGTCTGCAATTAAAGGAAATAAAATCGATGTGTTCTTCGCAACTAAAGCGGAAGCCTACCGTTGGGGTAGAAAATCTGTTAAGATTAAAATTCTAGATTAATATTTAAACTCACAGAGGACATAAGATCCTCTGTTTTTTTTCGGTATAATGGGATAACCTGAAGGTAAGGGTTATCAGACTATTTGCTTATTTTACTAATTAGACGAAATAACAATCCAGAAAGTTTCATCATTTGGAGGAAAAAATGAAAATTAAAGAAATTATTGTTGTTGAAGGTAGAGATGATACTGTCAAAATTAAATTGGCAGTGGATGCAGATACATTAGAGACAAATGGTTCGGCCATAAATAATGAAACGATAGAACGTATTAGACATGCCCAAGAGAAGCGGGGCGTCATCATATTTACTGATCCAGATTATCCTGGTGAACGAATTCGAAAAATTATATCTGAGGCTGTCCCAGGGTGTAAGCATGCCTTTCTAGCTAAACAAGAGGCAATTGCTAAATCAGGAAAAGGGCTCGGTGTAGAGCATGCAACCATTGATGCAATTAAACAGGCTCTAGAGGCAGTGAAACAAGAAAGTGAAGAATTCTCTGGGGAAATTGAGCTACAGGATTTAGTGGATGCAGGCCTTATTGGTGGTCCTAAAGCAAAAGAAAGAAGAGAAAGATTAGGCTCTATCTTAAAAATTGGGTATACTAATGGGAAACAATTACATAAACGTCTGCAAATGTTTCAAATTACGAAAGAAGTATTTGCTACAGCTTTAACGGATGTTTTACAGGGGGAAAAACAGTGACAAAAGATATAGCAACGCCAATTAGAACGAGAGCTATTTTAGAGAAGTACGGATTTTCATTTAAAAAAAGTTTGGGGCAAAACTTTTTAATCGATACAAATGTATTAAATCGAATTGTTGACCATGCAGAACTTAAAGAGAATAGTGGAGTGATTGAAATTGGTCCAGGTATCGGAGCGCTTACTGAGCAGCTTGCAAAGCGAGCTAAAAAGGTCGTTGCATTTGAAATTGACCAAAGATTGCTTCCAATCTTAAATGAGACACTAGAACCTTATCCACATGTAAAGGTCATTCACAGTGATATATTGAAGGCTGACGTAAATCATGTGATTGAAGAAGAGTTTGAAGGCTTTACTGATTTAATGGTTGTTGCTAATCTACCTTATTACGTTACAACTCCGATTATTATGAAGTTACTAGAAGATCAACTCCCATTACGAGGAATTGTAGTGATGCTTCAAAAGGAAGTTGCTGACCGAATTGCAGCCAATCCAGGGACAAAGGAATATGGTTCATTATCCATCGCTATTCAATATTATACAAAAGCTGAAACAGTGATGACGGTACCTAGAACTGTATTTGTTCCACAACCTAATGTGGACTCGGCAATCATTCGCCTAACAAAACGTGAAAAGCCAGCTGCTGAAGTGCAAAATGAAACGTTTTTCTTTGAAGTTGTCAGAGCTTCCTTTGCACAACGAAGAAAAACCATCTTAAATAACCTAACAAACAACCTTCCACGTGGCAAAGAGTTAAAAGAACAAATCGAACAAGCCCTTCTCCAGGCAGATATCCAACCACAAAGACGCGGCGAAACCCTATCAATTGAAGAATTTGCCCGACTTAGTGACAAATTGAATGAATTAATGTAAAAAGGCCTTTATGGGTCTTTTTTATCTTTACTTGTTTATGAAGGCACTCATAATATATTTAATTAGTGGATTGGAGCGGAAGGTACTTGGCTCCTGCTCAGAAGTAGAGGAAAGGTCGAGACCCGGCAGACGGAACGTCGAGGAGGCTCGACTTCCTCCCAGCGGAAAGCAAGTACCTGCAGCGAAAAGGAACGGACTAGGTTCAAATTAGAAACTTATCACTCACCCAATAGGCATTAACTGCATAGGCTAAGAAAGGATAGATACTAAAAACGATTGGATATTTATCTAAAGCCTCAAGGAACTCTATTGGAGTGAAGAATATGGACATAAAAGTGGGAGATATTGTTGCCCGTAAATCATATAACTGTGATTTGATATTTAGAGTAATTGACGTAAAGGTTGAAAATAACGGCAGTAAACAAGCAGTTTTATATGGAGAAGAAGTAAGACTTATCGCGGATTCTCCTTATGAAGACTTAGTATTGGTTGATGAAAGCGAACAACTGGAACGACAGAAAAAAGACAAGGACCTTCTTGAAAAGTCGTATCGACTATTTAGACAGGACTACCATTTAATAAGACAAAAGAATGAGTACAATGCAACTGGAGGATATAGTAATAACCAGGATTTTTTTCAAATCCCCGGAAGAGTTCTCCACATAGATGGTGATCCGTTGTACTTAAAAAAATGCTTAGCTTTATATGAAAAAATTGGTGTACCTGTCTATGGTGTGCATTGTAATGAAAAGGAAATGCCAGAACGGGTAGGTGACTTAATCGAGGAGTTCCGTCCAGATATTCTAGTTATAACAGGACATGATGCGTATTCTAAATCAAAAGGAAAAAAATCAGAGTTAAAAGCCTACCGACATTCAAAGCATTTTGCACAAACAGTTAGACAGGCACGAAGAAAAGTTCCTCATTTAGATCAATTGGTTATCTTTGCAGGAGCATGTCAGTCCCATTTTGAGTCTCTTATAAGGGCTGGAGCAAATTTTGCAAGTTCACCATCAAGAGTAAATATACATGCACTAGATCCCGTTTACATTGTGGCTAAAATAAGCTTTACTCCTTTTGTTGAAAGAATCAATGTATGGGATGTGTTACGCAATACCTTGACAGGAGACAAAGGGCTTGGTGGGATCGAAACAAGGGGCGTACTAAGAGTAGGAATGCCATACCATAGATTAAACGATGATTAAAAGAGAAGTCTACTACTCAGTCAAAAACTGATAGTAGACTTTTTCTATTTATGACCTATTATGATATAAAGTCAAGACCGTATATTAATTTACCTAATTAGACATATTTCAACGTAAGTATAGAAATTATCAATTAACATACATAACTTAAGAAAATATGTAAACAATATTTGTAGATGAAGTAAGAATTTTGTAGGAAAAAATACGTTGACAATCATTTAAAACCACTGTTATAATTTTAGTTTTGTATTTGACTTAATTGTTACTAGGTGCTATAATGAGAATAGTGAGGTGGAGTGATATGGCAAAAACTTTAATGGATATCAAGAGAACTTTAGATGTAAACCTTGGTAAAAGGTTAACACTAAAAGCAAATGGTGGCCGAAGAAAGACAATTGAGCGTTCAGGAGTACTTTCAGAAACGTATCCTTCCGTATTTGTAGTAGAATTAGATCAAGATGAAAATTCGTTTGAGCGTGTTTCATATAGTTATGCAGACGTTTTAACGGAAACTGTACAATTAACATTCTTTGAAGAAACATCTGGGAATATGGCGATAAGTGGGCAGTAGACAGTGGTTTGCTGCTTTTTGTTTTTTAAAATAACGTAAATAAGTTTATGTTGGATATATAAGGAGTTCATAAATGCCCGGCAATTCTTCAAATACTAATTCTGTCGTAGGAATTTAAATCAGGAGGAGTTGTTTAACCTGGGTAGACGTCGTAAGGGCATTATGTCTCATCAATTTAAAGAAGAGTTAGCAAAGGACTTAGGGTTCTATGACACTGTTCAAAATGATGGATGGAGTGCAATCCGTGCTAAAGACGCTGGGAATATGGTGAAGCGTGCGATAGAGATTGCTCAGCAACAACTTTCCAACAGTTCAAATAAATAAAACTAACAAAACTACGGCAGCCGAAGCGAATAGCTTCGGCTCTTTTGTTTTATTTTTCTTGCTATTTGCCAAAGATATAATTATCTAACATGACGGTTGCGAATATATACATTCATTAATGGTTTAGTGTAATGATGTAAGGCATACTTAAACCATTGATTTGTGGTACAATGTGGATATATATTTTGAAGACGGTAAAGTAGGTGAAAGATTTGAGGTTATTAGTAAAAGCACCGGCAAAGATTAATTTGTCCCTAGATGTTTTACATAAACGCCCTGATGGTTTTCATGAAGTGAAGATGATTATGACTACCATTGATTTAGCAGACCGTATAGAATTATTTGAGCTTGAGAGCGATACAATAAAAATTCTGTCTCATAATCGATTTGTACCAGATGATAATCGAAACTTAGCCTATCAAGCGGCTAGTTTATTAAAAAGACGCTATGGCATTAAAAAGGGTGTTGAAATTACAATCACAAAGACCATTCCTGTTGCAGCTGGGTTGGCGGGTGGAAGTAGTGATGCAGCTGCTACACTGCGTGGCTTAAATAAATTATGGGGAATAGGTCTAACAGTGGACGAGCTTGCTGACATTGGTTCAGAGATTGGCTCAGACGTTGCTTTCTGTGTTTATGGAGGAACAGCCATATCAACAGGACGGGGTGAACAAATTGAGCATATTAGTGCACCTCCACACTGTTGGGTGGTACTTGCAAAACCATCAATAGGGGTATCTACAGCAGATGTTTATCGTAACCTAAAGCTTGAAAACATTACACATCCTGATGTTTCTGGTATGGTACAAGCTATCGAAAATAAGGATTACCCTGGGATATGCAGCCTAGTTGGCAATGTTCTTGAAGATGTTACCCTGAAATTGTACCCAGAGGTTGCTCACATTAAAGAACAAATGAAACGGTTCGGAGCGGACGCTGTATTAATGAGTGGAAGTGGACCAACTGTTTTTGGACTTGTACAACATGAGTCTAGAATGCAACGTGTTTATAATGGACTTCGCGGTTTTTGTGATCAAGTGTATGCTGTCCGTATGATGGGAGATCGAAATCAACTTGATTAAATCCGGATATTAATGGTAATATTAATAAAAATATTCGGATTTCCGGGAGGTCATCTCTTATAATGAAATTTCGTCGAAGCAGTAGACTAGTAGATATGACGAATTACTTACTACAGCACCCACGCCGTTTAGTTTCTCTTACCGTTTTTGCAGACCGGTATGATTCAGCTAAATCGTCTATTAGTGAGGATTTAACGATTATTAAACAAACCTTCGAACAACAAGGAATTGGTACGTTGCAAACTGTTTCTGGAGCAGCAGGGGGAGTAAAGTATATTCCTTATGTAGGAGAGGTAGAGGCTAAGGGATTTATCAGTGAGTTACGTGAACAGATAGCCAACCCTGATCGATTACTTCCTGGAGGCTACCTTTATCTTGCAGATATTTTAGGGGATCCACAAATAGTGAACCAGATTGGTCGGCTATATGCATCTGTCTACTCTGACCGTAAGATTGATGTCGTAATGACCGTAGCTACAAAAGGTATTCCATTAGCATACGCAGTAGCTCGGTATTTAGATGTACCTGTCGTTATTGTAAGAAGAGACAGTAAAGTGACAGAAGGATCAACGGTTAGTATTAATTATGTATCTGGATCGACTAAGCGTATACAAACAATGGTCTTAGCGAAAAGGAGCTTAAATGAAGGATCGAGCGTTCTAATTATCGATGACTTCATGAAGGCTGGAGGAACAATCAATGGCATGGTAAGTATGCTTGAAGAGTTCAATGCGCATGTTGCTGGGATTGGTGTTTTAGTTGAGGCTGAAGATATTGAAGAGCGTTTAATAGATGAATATATCTCATTAGTTAAACTAACTGATGTTAACGTCAAAGAAAAACAAATTTCGGTTAGTGAAGGTAACTACTTCTCTTATTTAAAATCACTGGGTGAGATCGCACAGGAACAATATGATGAAGGAACGGTGGATGAAGAATGAAGTACATAGATACTAATAATGCGCCAAAAGCAATTGGGCCATACTCACAAGGGATCGTTGTTAACAATCTCTTTTATAGTTCTGGACAAATACCTTTAACAGCAGACGGAGATTTAATCACCGGCAATATTAAAGAACAAACTACACAGGTTTTTGAAAATTTAAAAGCCGTACTAGATGCAGCAGGTGCATCATTGGATACTGTCGTCAAAGCTACTGTTTTTATAAAAGATATGAACGATTTTACAGAATTAAACGAAGTGTATGGAGAGTATTTTGGGAATCATAAGCCAGCTAGATCTTGTGTTGAGGTTGCTCGCTTACCAAAAGATGTACTTGTCGAAATTGAGGTTATTGCACTCGTAAAGTCGTAAAAAAACATAAAAAAACGCAAATTTTTCATCATTTATCCAAAAATTATCAATTTTTTTAAAAAACTTTTCTAAATTAGAAGGAATACACAAAAATCCGTTGAATAACATAACTAAGTTTTAAATTGTCAGATTACTATAGTCTGGCAATAAGGAAATCATTAAAAACCTAGTCATACTATTTAACCTGGTTTTTGTGTTTTTCTAATTTTAGAAAAGGTGGTGAACACACAATGGAAGTAACTGACGTAAGATTACGACGCGTAAACACAGAAGGGCGTATGAGAGCTATTGCTTCGATAACATTAGACCATGAATTTGTTGTTCATGATATTCGTGTTATTGATGGTAATAATGGCTTGTTTGTAGCAATGCCAAGCAAACGTACTCCTGATGGAGAATTCCGTGATATTGCACATCCAATTAATTCTAGCACTCGCGGAAAAATCCAAGATGCGGTTTTAGCTGAATACCACCGACTTGGTGAGTTAGAGGTTGAATTTGAAGAAGCGGGCGCATCATAAAAAATGATTTTCATACATCGAAGAGCCTACATAAGCTTTAGGCTCTTTTTACTTTTCTAAAAAACCCTCTTATCTTATTAAATTCAACGAAATCCCCCATGTTTAGTCGATTCCTATATATGTCATATTAAAACAAATATTTCCGATAATAATTGTTTCCTTGAAATAGGTCTCTATTTAAGATATATTCGTATTGGATAAAAAGGTTAATGGAGGCCTAAAAATGATAAATAGATATGCAGTTATATTGGCTGCTGGTCAAGGAACAAGAATGAAATCAAAGCTCTACAAAGTTCTACATCCTGTATGTGGCAAGCCAATGGTGCAGCACGTAGTAGATCAGGTGACAAAGCTTTCTTTACAAAAATCTGTTATCGTTGTTGGTCACGGCGCTGAGCAAGTGAAATCTCAGATTGGTGATGGTAGTGAATATGTACTTCAAGAAGAGCAATTAGGTACTGCTCATGCTGTAATGCAAGCTTCTAGCAATCTTGCAGACAAAGAAGGAGTTACCCTTGTTATTTGTGGCGATACACCATTAATTACAACTAAAACGATGGAAGCGCTTCTTTTGCATCATGAAGAAACAGGAGCAAAGGCAACAATCTTAACTGCAAAAGCTAATGATCCGACTGGTTATGGAAGAGTAATTCGTAATGAAGAAGGGCTCGTTCAAAAAATTGTTGAGCATAAAGATGCAACCGAACAAGAACGAATGGTTACGGAAATTAACACAGGTACGTATTGTTTCGACAATAAATTATTATTTGAGGCATTAAACAGTGTTTCGAATAACAATGTACAAGGTGAATACTACTTACCAGACGTAATTGAAATTTTAAAAAATCAAGGTGAGATTGTATCTGCATTCCAAACGGATTCTTTCGAAGAAACATTAGGTGTAAATGATCGATTTGCTTTATCTCAAGCTGAACAATTAATGAAATTACGTATAAATAAACAACACATGTTAAATGGTGTTACAATTATTGATCCTAACAATACCTACATCAGTGCAGATGCAACAATTGAACAAGATACTGTTATATACCCAGGATCGGTTATAAAGGGCAATAGCAACATTGGAGCAGACTGCGAGATTGGACCAAACACAGAAATCAATAATTGCCATGTAGGTAATAGAACGGTTATTCGTCAATCAGTTGCACATGATAGTAGTATTGGAAATGATGTAGCAATCGGACCTTTTGCTCATATACGTCCTGACTCAGAACTTGGCGACGAAGTGAAGATAGGGAACTTTGTAGAAGTGAAAAAGTCAACTTTTGGAAAAGGAAGTAAAGCTTCTCACTTAAGTTATATTGGTGATGCAGAAGTTGGTTCAGACGTAAATTTAGGCTGTGGTTCCATTACAGTTAATTATGATGGAAAAAATAAATTTCTAACAAAAATAGAGGATGGAGCATTCATCGGATGTAACTCAAATTTAATTGCTCCTGTTACGGTTGGTAAAGGGGCTTATGTAGCTGCTGGATCCACAGTTACCAACGATGTCCCTGGAAACGCATTAAGTATCGCACGTGCTCGTCAAATAAACAAAGAAGACTATGTAGATCGATTAAATAGTAAAAAAGATTAAAACCTTACGGAGGGGTACATCACAATGCCAAATCAATATCGCAATTCGAAACTAAAACTATTTACATTAAACTCGAACACAGCTCTTGCTGAACAAATTGCAAAAGAAGTTGGAGTAGAACTAGGCAAATGTTCAGTTGCTAAATTTAGCGATGGGGAAATTCAAATTAATATTGAAGAGAGTATTCGTGGATGTGACGTGTTCGTCATCCAATCTACAAGTGCTCCAGTTAATGAACACCTAATGGAACTATTAATTATGATAGATGCACTTAAACGTGCATCAGCTAAAACAGTGAATATTGTTATGCCTTATTATGGTTATGCCAGACAAGACCGTAAAGCACGTGCTCGTGAGCCAATTACAGCAAAGCTAGTAGCTAACCTGTTAGAGACTGCAGGAGCTCACCGAGTGATTACACTTGACCTTCATGCTCCACAAATTCAAGGGTTTTTTGATATCCTAATTGACCATTTAATGGGTGTACCAATTTTAGCTGACTACTTTGAAAGTAAAAATCTAAATGATATTGTGATTGTATCTCCTGACCATGGTGGGGTAACACGTGCGCGTAAAATGGCTGACCGTCTAAAAGCGCCAATTGCCATTATTGATAAAAGAAGACCAAGACCGAATGTGGCTGAGGTTATGAATATTGTAGGTAATATTGAAGGTAAAACAGCTATCTTAATCGATGATATTATCGATACAGCGGGTACAATTACTTTAGCTGCGAATGCCTTGATAGAAAATGGGGCATCAGAAGTGTATGCATGTTGTACACATCCTGTACTTTCAGGGCCAGCAATGGACCGTATCCAAAATTCTAAAATCAAAGAGTTAGTGGTTACAAACAGTATTGCTCTAGATGAAGAGAAATTAATTGATAAGGTTACTCAACTTTCTGTTGCACCATTAATTGGAGAAGCAATTATCCGAGTATATGAGCAACAATCAGTAAGTACACTTTTCGATTAAGAAAAGTTTTCCATAAATGATACGTTTAGACCACTTTGTTTTAGGGGAAGTTTAATATAGGGTTATTAAATTTTCCTAAGGAGTGATTTAAATGGCAATACTATTACAAGCGCAAGGTCGCTCGGATTTAAGAAATTCTTCGACTAGAAGAATCCGTGAAGAGGGAAATATTCCGGCTATTATTAATGGAAATAACGGCAGTAAGCCGATATTTGTCAATAGCATAGAGTTTCTTAAAACGATACGTGAAAGTGGCCGTAATGGGATTATTCAACTTGTCGTTGATAACGAAAACCATCCTGTTATGTTAAATGAACTGCAAAGGGATCCCGTTAAAGGAGATTATCTTCATGCCGACTTTAAAGTCATCAATATGAAAACAAAGGTTGATGTAGAGGTACGAGTTAATTTAGTTGGTGAAGCATTGGGAGTCAAGGATGGTGGAGTACTACAGCAATCCATCCATCAGGTATCAATTACTGCTCTACCTGGTAATATACCTCCAGCAATTGATATTGATGTGACTAACCTGGAAGTCGGACAAACTGTATTGGTTTCAGACGTTCACACCGGAGGTAAATATGAATTGAATCATGAACAAAGTGAAGTGATTGCTTCAATTCAACCTCCAAAACAAGAGGAAGAGATTGATACAGGTGAAGAGCAAGAAGAAGGCATACCTGAAGCGGAAGAAGGAAGAGAAACAAGCGAAGGTTGAGTTACGGCGTAACCTAATTGGTTACGTCTTTTTCACGAACTCTGGATAAGTGTATAAACTAGAAATACTCTAGCACTACTAAATTTGGATTAGAATTACATAAGATACATATATAGAGCGATTAAAAGTGAGGGGAAAGCAATGAAACTTATTGTTGGCTTAGGTAATCCAGGCAAACAGTATGAAGAAACAAGGCATAATGTTGGTTTTAAAGTAGTTGACCGACTTTCAACCGAACTACAAATTTCATTAGATAAAACGAAGTTTAATGGCATATATGGTGTGGGGCATAGTGCTGGTGAAAAAGTGTTATTGCTAAAACCTCTTACCTATATGAATCTATCGGGTGAATGCCTTCGTCCACTTATGGATTATTATGATATTGATTTAGAAGATGTCATTGTCATTTATGATGATTTAGATCTACCAGTTGGGAAAATTCGTTTGAGAACAAAAGGCAGTGCTGGGGGACATAATGGAATTAAGTCAATTATTCAACATGTCGGCACACAAGAGTTTAAACGTATCCGTATTGGAGTAGACCGTCCTAAAAATGGAATGAAGATAACTGACTATGTCCTTGGTCGGTTTACTGAAGAAGAAAAAGAAAATGTAGATGAATCAATTATTCTCTCTGCTAAGGCTTGTGAAAAATGGCTTACTAGTGAATTTTTACAAGTTATGAATGAATTTAACGCAAAATAATAATTAAGAATGTGTTTTATTCTCGTGAATAAGGTTCTCCTTAACTGTTCATACTAGTAAAAAAATGTTAAGTTAAGGGGGAATTTAAATGTCTCTCCATTATTATTGCAGGCATTGTGGTACAAAGGTTGGTTCATTAGACAGTATGTCATTACATAGTGAAAGCTTAGGTTTACATCAACTAACAGATGATGAACGTAGAGAGATGGTATCCTATGAATCAAGTGGGGATATTCATATAAAGACGATATGTGAGGACTGCCAAGAAGCTCTTGAACGAAATCCAGATTATCATCAGTATGAAAGTTTTATACAATAATTCGCTTTGGATTTTCCAAAGCATTTTTCTGTTTTCATATAGGAAACCGAATAACATCAGATATTGTAACGTATCTATAAACTAAACCAACAGCTAGTTATGAGATTAAATAGATAGTTTTTGTTTGAGAGGAGGGTTCTATTTGTTAGCTGGTTTGAAACAATCCTTTTATAGGAATGATGAAATAGCTACTGTCATTAATGGCATAAATGAAGGCTTACGTGAGCAGTTGATAGCAGGCCTTTCTGGGTCAGCCCGTACAGTATTGATGGCTTCTATATACAATGAAACAAAGCAACCCTTACTTATTGTCACACATAATTTATATCAAGCACAAAAGATATACGATGATTTGACAACATTGGTTCGCGAGGAAGAGGTATTTTTATATCCTGTTAATGAATTAATTGCTGCTGAAATTGGAATTGCAAGCCCAGAATTAAAGTCTCAGCGATTAGAAGCACTCAATTATTGGAACTCACACAAAAATGGGATTGTGATTGCACCTATCTCGGGTTTGAAGCGATTGCTTCCTCCGAAGGATATATGGAGAGCGAGTCAACTTACCTTTAATGTTGGAGAAGATATTGCTTCAGATTATCTAGAAAAATTAATAGCGATGGGATACGAGCGAACCTCCATGGTGTCATCACCTGGAGAATTTAGTGTTCGTGGAGGAATTTTTGATATATACCCATTGACTGAAGAATTGCCTATAAGAATTGAATTGTTCGATACAGAAATTGATTCAATCCGTACATTTATTATTGAAGATCAGCGTTCCCAGCAGAAACTTCAAAGCATAACGATTGGACCTGCAACTGAAATTCTGATAGCGAAGAATCAATTGGGCCAAGGTATAAATGCATTAGAAGAGGGACTAGCTACTACTTTAAAAAAGCTGAAAGACGATAAGGTAAAGGAATTAACATTAGAAAATATAACTTATGAACTAGACCTATTGAAAAATGGTCAATTTCCTCAAAAAATGTTCAAATACTTAAGCCTATTCTACGAGAGGCCTACTAGTTTACTAGATTATTTGCCCCAAAATGGAATTGTTATTTTGGATGAGATTAGTCGTATTCAGGAAATGTCTGATTCTCTTGATAAGGATGAAGCTGAATGGTATACAGGCCTTTTAGAAAATGGAGAAGCTATTCATAACTTGCATCACTCACATAAGTTTAATGTTTTGATTCAAAAGTCAACTAAACCTTTGCTATATTTATCTTTATTTTTAAGGCATGTACCTTATACAAGTCCACAGAACATATTAAATATGACTTGTAAGCAAATGCAAAATTTTCATGGTCAAATGCATGTTTTGAAAACAGAGCTTGATCGCTGGAAGAAGGGGAATTTCTCTGTTGTTTTCCTAGGAGCAAATGATGAAAGAGTTAAAAAGCTACAAAATGTGTTAGAGGATTATGATATAAAGGCTACCCCATTAAAAACAGATGCTGACATTCTTCCGGGTCAAGTTCAAATTATTATCGGAGATTTAAATGACGGGTTTGAACTACCATTACAAAAGCTCGCTGTCATTACAGAAGAGGAGCTTTTCAAGAAAAAACTAAAGAAATCAAAGAGTAGACAAAAGCTTTCTAACGCAGAGAGAATAAAAAATTATTCTGAACTTCAAATTGGTGATCACGTTGTTCATATTAATCATGGAATCGGTAAGTATTATGGTATTGAAACATTAGAGATCAATGGAATCCATAAAGACTATATCCATATTCGCTACCAAGGGGATGATAAGCTTTATGTCCCGGTTGACCAAATTGACCAAGTTCAGAAGTATGTAGGTTCTGAGGGGAAAGAACCGAAGATATATAAGCTTGGCGGAAGTGATTGGAAAAGGGTTCGTAAAAAAGTTGAGTCTTCAGTTCAGGATATTGCGGATGACTTGATAAAACTTTATGCAGAACGTGAAGCAAGCAAAGGTTATGCATTCTCTCCTGACGGTGATATGCAAAGAGAATTTGAAGATGCATTTGCCTATCAGGAAACAGAGGATCAGTTGCGTTCAATTCATGAAATTAAATTGGACATGGAGCGCGAACGCCCAATGGACAGACTCTTATGTGGAGACGTTGGATATGGTAAAACGGAAGTTGCAATTCGTGCTGCATTTAAAGCGATTCATGATGGCAAGCAAGTAGCTATTCTCGTTCCAACCACTATATTAGCTCAACAGCATTATGAGACCATTCGTGAACGGTTTCAAGATTTCCCTGTTACCATTGGTTTGCTAAACCGATTTAGAACTAGAAAACAACAAACTGAAACAATTAAGGGGTTACAGGCAGGTACAGTAGATATCGTGGTTGGTACTCATCGCTTACTATCAAAAGATATTACGTATCGTGACCTTGGATTGCTAATTATCGATGAAGAGCAGCGCTTTGGAGTAACTCATAAAGAGAAAATTAAACAGTTAAAGGCTAATATCGACGTATTGACTTTAACTGCAACACCGATACCACGAACATTACACATGTCAATGCTAGGGGTAAGAGATCTCTCTGTTATCGAAACACCTCCAGAAAACAGATTTCCTGTACAAACCTATGTGGTTGAATATAATGGTGGTTTGATTCGTGAAGCAATTGAGAGAGAGTTAGCAAGGGATGGCCAAATTTTCTTCCTTTACAACCGAGTAGAGGACATTGAAAGAAAAGCTGAGGAAATATCAATGCTTGTACCTGACGCCAGAGTTGCCTATGCTCACGGAAGAATGACAGAAAATGAGCTGGAAGCAGTTATGCTCAATTTTTTAGATGGTCAGTATGATGTACTAGTTAGTACAACAATTATTGAGACCGGTGTTGATATCCCTAATGCTAATACACTGATTGTTTTTGATGCGGATCGTATG
Organism: Cytobacillus luteolus; assembly: GCF_017873715.1. Lineage (NCBI taxonomy): Bacteria > Bacillati > Bacillota > Bacilli > Caryophanales > Bacillaceae > Litchfieldia > Litchfieldia luteola. The sequence goes on along the minus strand of NZ_JAGGKM010000010.1, from coordinate 28,090 downwards.
GGATTATCACAACTGTATCAGCTTCGTGGTAGGGTAGGACGCTCTAACCGAGTCGCTTATGCTTATTTCACATACAGAAAAGATAAAGTATTAACGGAAGTATCTGAAAAAAGACTACAGGCTATTAAGGAATTTACTGAATTAGGATCAGGATTCAAAATTGCAATGAGAGATTTATCTATTCGAGGAGCGGGTAATATCCTAGGTGCTCAGCAGCATGGATTTATTGACTCTGTAGGATTTGACTTGTACTCACAAATGCTTAAGGATGCCATTGAACAGAGAAGAACAGATATCCCGCGTGAGGAAAAGTTCTCTGTTGAAATTGATGTAGAAGTTGATGCTTATATTCCTGATGCTTATATTTCAGATGGACGTCAAAAAATTGATATGTATAAGCGTTTTAGAGGAATTGATACTTTAGAAGATGTGGAAGAACTGCAAGAGGAAATGATTGATCGTTTCGGTGAGTTCCCACAAGAAGTTGCTTATTTATTTAAGATTGCTGAAATGAAGGTTTTTGCAAGAAAAGAACGAGTGGAGCAAATAAAACAAGTGAAGAATGAAGTCACTATTCTTTTATCAGAAGAAGCTAGTAATAAAATAGATGGCCATAAACTATTTATAATCGGTAATCAATATGGAAGAATGATTAGTCTAGGAATGGAAGGCACTAAATTGAAAATAGTCCTACACATTAAAGATGTTACTGTAGATAAATGGCTCAATGTAGCATCCGATATGATTAAGGCTCTAGCCGATACAAAAAAAGAAAATGTGAATGCCAGCTAAAGTATTGTTTAAAGTTGTTTAAGTCATTATTAAATTGGCGAACATGAAAACTGGAGTAATTTCACTTTATATGAAAAAATCACTTTCATCATGAATAGAACTTTGTAGGTTACTCATACTAAAACCAACACACAAATGGTGATAAATTCTTTTAAAGACAAATTGTACATCACCAAATCTTTAATCATCAGATGAAAGTGAGGCAACTTAAGATGAAAGCAACTGGTATTGTTCGTCGTATTGATGATTTAGGTAGAGTAGTAATTCCAAAAGAAATCCGTAGAACATTACGGATTAGGGAAGGGGATCCACTTGAAATCTTTGTCGATCGTGACGGAGAGGTTATCCTCAAAAAGTACTCACCTATAAGCGAGCTAAGTGATTTTGCTAAAGAGTATGCAGAGGCTTTGTATGACAGCTTAGGCCATCCTGTTCTCATCTGTGACAGAGATGTATTTATTGCTATGGCTGGCGGGTCGAAGAAAGAATACTTAAATAAGAATGTCAGTGAACTAATTGAAAAAACAATGGATGACCGAAGCTCTGTTCTAGAGACTGAGGAGAAACAAGTTTCAATTGTTGATGGAAATGAAGAAACAGTTTCCTCTTATACTGTAGGTCCAATTGTTGCAAACGGTGACCCGATTGGCGCTGTTGTCATTCTCTCCAAAGAAAAAGCACTTGGAGAAGTTGAACAAAAGGCCGTAGAAACTGCTGCAGGATTTTTAGCTCGTCAAATGGAGCAATAATATACTTAGAAGTGAAAAGGTGGCCATCGAGCTGCCTTTTCTTTTTTTGTTAATCTCTTTACATATCCATTATGTGGTATAATACACGAGATATTTTAGATTGGAAGGAGATTGGCATGAGCGTCCAATCCAAACGTAAAATTCAAGGGTTAGTGGAAGGGGCATTTATTTTAACGATTGCGGGTATTATTATAAAAATCTTAAGTGCTGCCTACCGAGTTCCCTACCAAAATATTGTTGGAGATATAGGGTTTTATATATATCAACAGATCTATCCTATCTATGGAATCGCCTTAGTCCTTTCTACATATGGATTTCCTGTTGTCATTTCAAAATTAATTGCTGAGCGGTATGAACATGAAGATGATAGTGGAGCACAAAGAATACTGATTATCTCGTTTTTTTTATTATCCTTAATGGGAATAGTCAGTTTCTCTTTCTTATATTGGGGAGCAGGTTTGATCGCCGGGATGATGGGGGATAATGAACTTTCTTCCCTAATTAAGGTAACATCCTTCTCTTTCCTATTATTACCGGTTATTTCTCTTATTCGTGGTTACTTCCAAGGCCGAAATAATATGATTCCTACTGCAACATCTCAAATAGTTGAACAGCTTGTACGAGTGGTAACAATCTTGCTCTTTTCTTATCTACTGTTATTAAACGGTTATAGTGTTTATGAAGCGGGAGCAGGAGCCATATTCGGCTCTGTTCTAGGTGGTTTTACAGCTATACTCGTTTTATTTTATTTTCTTTTTGATAAAAAAACATTGCCTTTTAAGAAGGTCAATTGGCAGAAAGTAAAACAGTCCAGCCGTGGAACAATTAAGGTGATTGTTATTCAAGGGTTTACAATTAGTGTTAGTGGTTTACTACTAATTGTCATCCAATTAGTCGATTCTTTCACTCTTTATTCATTATTAGTCTCAAATGGGATAGAAGAGACATCAGCCAAGACCTTAAAAGGTGTTTATGATCGAGGGCAACCTCTAATCCAATTAGGTACAGTCGTAGCAACATCATTGTCGTTAACGCTTGTCCCACTTATAGCAAGTGCAAAGAAAAGAGAGGATTTTACTTTTATTATAAAAAAAGTGAGTATCTCTCTAAAAATTGCCGTAGTTATTGGAGTTGGTGCAGCGGTCGGATTAGCTAGCATTATAACTCCAACTAATAGAATGTTATTTCAGAATTCTACTGGTTCACAGGAATTAATGATCTTGGTGGTTTCAATCTTTTTTACAACAATCATTTTGACAATATCAGCTATACTGAATGGATTAGGATATTCTTATTTCCCGGCAATCAGTGTAATCATAGGTGTTTTTATTAAAATGGGATTAAATATGCTACTAATTCCCTCTTACTCCATTTTGGGTGCGGCACTTGCTACTGTTATTGCCTTTTTGTTGGTAGCAACCTTGAATGGCTTATTTTTATATAAAAAGTTACCGATCAAAATTATTAATAACAGAACCATAGCTATGACAATGGTTGCAGCAGGAGCAATGGTCTCCACCCTATTTATATATCAAAGTGCTCTATATATTATTTTGGGTGCAATAGTTGATACAAGGTTATTTTCAACTCTTCACTCGCTTTCGGCAGTTTTACTTGGCGGATTGGTGTACATACTTGTAATTATTAGAGGGAATGTATTTACAAGAGAAGAATTATCTTACTTTCCACTTGGAGAGAAAGCGTCAATTCTACTAAGAACTCGTAAATAAGGAAGGTAAAAGGATATGGCAAAAAACATAAGTATTATTGGACTTGGAGCTGGCGATTTGAATCAGTTATCTCTCGGTTTATACCGAAAGATAAAAGAAACCAGCCATTTATACTTACGAACGAAGGACCATCCTGTCGTTAATGATTTAGTGAAAGAGGGACTAATCTTTCAATCGTTTGATGAAATTTATGAGAAGCATGATCAATTTGAAGATGTATATGAAGAGATAGTAAACGAACTTTGTACACAGGCAAATGATAAAGATATTGTTTATGCTGTTCCAGGACATCCACTAGTAGCAGAAAAAACGGTACAGCTTTTATTGGCAAAAAAGGATGAATACAATGTAGTAGTTGAGGGCGGACAGAGCTTTATTGATCCGCTTTTTGCTGCACTAGAGATAGACCCAATCGAAGGATTTCAATTTGTTGATGCATTATCGTTTGATAACACCCATTTACAACTTAATCACCATATTATTATCTGTCAGGTCTATGATCAAATGATTGCATCGGATGTTAAGCTAAGCTTAATGGAGCAACTTCCAGATGACTATGAAGTTTATATTGTAACTGCTGCAGGAAGTGAGCAACAGCTAATTAAAAGGGTTCCTCTGTATGAGCTGGACCGTGGAATGGAACTTACAAACTTAACAAGTGTCTATGTTCCTCCAGTAAAAGAAGAGAGTTTGCTTTATCATAAATTTTCAACTTTACGTAAAGTGATAGCTACCTTACGTGGACCGGGTGGATGCCCATGGGATCAAAAGCAAACACATAAATCCTTGAAAAAGTATTTACTTGAAGAAGCGTACGAACTTATTGAAGCCATTGATAATGAGGATGATGATCATATGGCAGAAGAGCTAGGAGATGTATTACTTCAAATAATGTTACATTCCCAAATCGCCGAGGAAGAAGGAATGTTCTCTGTGAGTGATGTCATTCAAGGAGTTACAGAAAAAATGATTAGAAGACATCCGCATGTGTTTGGTGATGTATCAGCAGATAGCGTTGATGATGTTATAAGTAACTGGAACGAAATTAAGAAAATGGAGAAAGTGAATATTGATGAGGAATCACTCCTAGATAGTGTTTCTAAAAGCCTTCCGGGTTTATCAAAGGCCTATAAATATCAAGCAAAAGCAGCAACTGTTGGATTTGACTGGAAACATGTCGAGCCAATGTGGGAAAAAGTTTATGAAGAACTGAATGAGTTCAAATCCGAACTTAATTCAGAAAACGTTAACCAAGAGAAGATGCTTGCTGAGTTTGGGGATATATTGTTTGCTTTTGTAAATATTGGAAGATATTATAAAATTGATCCTGAGGAAGCTGTTTTGGCAACCAACCAAAAATTCTACAGGCGATTCGTTTATATAGAACAAGAGGTAAAAAAACAGGGTAAACAAATGGAATCACTTTCACTTGAAGAGTTAGATTCAATTTGGGAAGAATCAAAAAAACAAGGACTTTAAGTAAGTTTTATCGAAAAAGTATCTTAGCATTATATAGAAAGAAGTGATAGAAAACATGCGTTTAGATAAATTCTTAAAAGTATCTCGAATTATAAAGCGTCGAACATTAGCGAAAGAAGTAGCAGATCAAGGAAGAATCTTAATCAACGGTGATCAAGCAAAGGCTAGTTCCAATGTGAAAATTGGTGACACACTTACCATCCGCTTTGGTCAAAAACTTGTAACTGCTAGAGTAAATGACTTGAAGGAAACAACAAAAAAAGAAGATGCATCAGAACTTTATGAAATTATTAAAGAAGAGAGAATTGAAGATTCGCACCTCTTATAATTTCCTATAAAAAGGAGAGGCTTGTTCTAAATATCATCCCAATATCATAAATATATAGCAAACAAAGAAGGAGAGGCTTTGTGTTTTACAAAGGTATACGATCTTAAATGACCGTCTCACCTCTTACTTCCAACTTGTAGAAAGCGTGGGATGATGATGAGTCAATATTATGAAGCGAATGGATCAAACAAAGGAACTGTCCAGGAACATGATGTAGTTATGAGAAGTAGAAGGCTACTTGATATTACAGGAGTAAAGCAGGTAGAAAGCTTTGATAACGAAGAGTTTTTGTTAGAGACAGTAATGGGCTTTTTAGCGATCAGGGGACAAAATCTGCAAATGAAAAATCTAGATGTGGATAAAGGTATAGTGTCAATAAAAGGTAAAGTGTTTGATATCGTCTATTTAGATGAGCAACACGCGGAGAAAGCTAAAGGATTCTTTAGCAAGTTATTTAAATGAGCCTAACGACACAATTCTACACAATGATTGCCATGATTGGCATGGGAAGCTATTTAGGTGCTGCGCTTGATACATATGGTCGCTTTCTAAAGCGACCAAAGCGTGCTAGATGGCTTGTATTCATTAATGATATCTTGTTTTGGGTGTTACAAGGCCTCATTATATTTTATATACTTTTATCTGTGAATGAAGGGGAGCTACGCTTTTATGTATTCCTTGCTCTTCTATGTGGATTTGCTGCCTATCAAAGCTTATTACGTACAGGCTATCAACGATTACTTGAAGTGTTGATTCGTGCTGCCCTAAGAACCTATCATTTCTTGGAGAAAACATTCCACCTTTTCATTGTTCGACCAATTCAATTATTCATTCAACTGATCATTGTTTTATTAATGGGTCTACTTAATATTCTTATTGCCATTGGGAAAATACTTTTAAACATTTTTACTGTTCTTGTAAAAGTTTTACTTTCCCCGTTTAAATGGATTGGGGTATTATTATGGAGAATGCTACCGCAAAATTTGAAGAAATTTTTGTTAAAATATTTTACGAGTTTTGCAGGTATTCGAAAGCATGCAAAGAATATGAAACATATGATAATTAAATGGTGGAATAAAATTCGTAAGTCTTAAATTCATTTACGTTATGTAAGGAGGAAATGATTCTAAAATGGCAGCGATAAGGAAGCAAAAAGTAACTCAGATCCAAACACCATATGTGACTAATTATGAACAATCAGAACAAAAAAACAACATGAAGCGAAAAGGGTTATTTCGAAGACTTATAGCCTTTGCCATTTTTGCGGCGATCATTTCTTATGGGTTAATTTCAACGCTCGTGGCACAATCTGCAGTGATTAGAGAAAAAGAAACTGAACGTCAACTCTTAGATGAACAGCTTGTAAAGTTAAAAGAAGAGCAGATTTATCTCGAAGAAGAAATTGTTAAGTTAAATGATGATGAATATATAGCCAAGATTGCTAGAAGAGATTATTTCTTATCAAAAGATGGAGAAATCATCTTTAAAATCGCCGACGAATCCTCGTCTTATTGACACTCGTTTTTATTATTATGTATAATGGTATAGGATGATTTTTTAATTTTTAAGGAGGAGCAATTTTTTTATGTCAATCGAAGTAGGCAGCAAGTTGCAAGGAAAAGTAACGGGAATAACAAATTTTGGGGCGTTCGTGGAGCTGCCAGGAGGCACAACAGGACTTGTTCATATAAGTGAAGTTGCTGATAATTACGTAAAAGATATTAATGAGCATCTAAAAGTCGGTGACGAAGTAGAAGTTAAGGTCATTAATGTTGAAAAAGACGGCAAGATTGGTTTGTCTATTAAAAAGGCGAAAGAGCAACCACAACGTGAACAGCGTGAACAACGTGAATACCGTCCACGAAACAACAATGGTCCGCGCAACAATAACAGAAATGAAGCACCTCGTGCTAAAGAAAACTTTGAACAAAAGATGAGTCGTTTCCTAAAGGATAGCGAAGATCGTCTAACTTCATTAAAACGCCACACTGAATCAAAACGTGGTGGACGTGGAGCTAGAAGAGGCTAACTTGCTGCACTTGAATATAGATATTAAAAGCATCCATTACGGGTGCTTTTTTGTTATTCTTAAATTAAGTTTTTCTATTTTTCTGTTATTAAATAAAACTATTGACGAAAACGCCTTCAGAAAGTATTATTTATCTTGTGCTTATTTAGATTTAGATTTTCTTACTATGGCGGTGTAGCTCAGCTGGCTAGAGCGTACGGTTCATACCCGTGAGGTCGTGGGTTCGACTCCCTCCGCCGCTACCATTTTAAGAAAAATATTCCGGCCCATTGGTCAAGCGGTTAAGACACCGCCCTTTCACGGCGGTAACACGGGTTCGAATCCCGTATGGGTCATCACTAAGAAAAAAGCTAGTCTCCTAAGAGACTAGCTTTTTTTGTGTTGTTTTGTTACATATGAAGAAACCTTCCGCATTTCATAATGTCTAGCTATAGTGCCCAGCGCCTATGGATCTTCGTCTCTCCTCTTTACGATAAGTCTTCATCGGATCGCTAGCGCTCTCCGTATTACCTTTATCTCATGCGGATTGATTCAGCCCATACGTCGCTAACCGGGCACTTTCGCTTTTCGTGGACTTCCGCTAAAAAATCTGTGTTTTTCAACAGATTGTGTATTCTTATAGAAGGTTTCCTAGAAAGAAGTCGAATGGTTTTGTGTTTTTGTCTTGTTGTTTTGACAAATTCCTAAAATATTCCCTTGTATAATAACAATCAACTATTAAAATACGGGGAGTGTTTTAAAATGGAGAAAATTGAAAGGAACCTCATTGAGCCAGTTGGGGAAGTTAATTTCGAAAAGTCTCAATACGCATTGTCTCGTTGGTTTAGCCGCCTACAATCGATGATACGTCACTTGCTATTACACAAAGGGTTACTCATTATTTTGGTCGGCTTTTTACTTGGACGAGCTTTGATCCTTGCCAAAATTACGCCATTTGCATTACCATTCTTCGCTGCAGTATTGTTAATACGAAAGGACCGCGCAGGACTAGCGATGCTTGCATTACTAGCAGGTTCTATGACGTTATCTGTAAATGCCACCATGTACGTATTCGGATCTATCGTATTGTTTACTTTATGTCATAAGATTTCGAAGAGATTAAAATTTGAATCTGTTAAGGCATTGCCTTTCCTTGTACTAATTGCTTCTCTACTTACCAAAACATCAATTGTCTACCTTACACAGGGTGAGCTAACATTATATGATGGAATGCTTTCAGTTGTTGAAGCAGGTCTTGGGTTTATATTAACTCTTATTTTTCTACAAAGTGTGCCTCTATTAACTGTTAGGAAACGACATCAAACGTTGAAAACAGAAGAGGTTATATGCATTATCATATTAATAGCTTCTGTTATGACAGGCACAATTGGTTGGTCTATATACGATTTATCGGTTGAACATATTCTTTCAAGGTATTTAGTTTTATTATTTGCATTTGTTGCTGGTGCGACAACCGGATCAACGGTAGGTGTTGTCACTGGCTTAGTGCTAAGTTTAGCGAATGTTGCTAGTTTATATCAGATGAGTTTACTAGCTTTCTCAGGATTACTTGGTGGATTGCTAAAGGACGGGAAAAAGGTTGGTGTCTCAATCGGCCTAATTATCGGTACTCTATTAATTGGCTTATATGGTGAGGGGTCTAATCAGCTGCTTGCAACATTATATGAATCCCTTATAGCCATTGCATTATTCTTGGTTACACCACAAATTATTACAAGTAATCTAGCAAAGTTTATCCCGGGAACTTCTGAACATTCAGCAGAACAACAACAATATTTACGAAAAATAAGAGATGTTACGGCAAATAGAGTTTCTCAGTTCTCAAATGTGTTTCAAGCCCTTTCTAATAGTTTCTCAAACTATGGACTTCCTATTGAAGAGGAAGACCAAGATCGAGAGATAGATTACTTTTTAAGTAATGTAACAGAGAAAACGTGTCAAACTTGTTTCAAGAAGGAACAATGCTGGTCGAAAAACTTTACTACAACATATGATTATATGAAGAAGATTATGCATGAAATTGATGATAATTCGATGGTGCATAATCATCAATTGAATCGAGAATGGGACAAGCATTGTGTTAAGTCAAAAAAAGTAATTGATGCAATTGGAAAAGAATTTTCACACTATCAAGCTAATCAAAAGTTAAAAAAGCAAGTTCTAGAAAGCAGAAGATTAGTTGCGGACCAGCTCTTAGGAGTTTCGCAGGTTATGGGTGATTTTGCCAAGGAGATCCAAAGAGAACGTGAGAATCACCATCTACAAGAAGAGCAAATCCTAGAATCGTTACAAGCCTTTGGAATTGAAATAGGACATGTTGAAATTTATAACTTGGAACAAGGGAATGTTGATATCGAAATGAGTATTCCATATTGTAATGCAAGCGGGGAAAGTGAAAAAATCATTGCTCCTATGCTTTCAGATATTTTAGGAGAGACTATTTCGGTGAAAAAAGAAGAATGCTCAGCCTATCCTAATGGATATTGTCATGTTTCATTTGGCTCGGTTAAAGCATTTGTTATTGAGACAGGTGTAGCTCATGCAGCAAAAGGTGGAGGGCTAGTATCTGGCGATTGTTATTCAACTATAGAACTCGGGGTTGGCAAATATGCAGTAGCAATTAGTGATGGCATGGGTAACGGAGTCAGAGCTCATCACGAAAGCAATGAAACCCTTCAGCTTTTACAAAAAATACTTAAGTCAGGAATTGAAGAGAAAGTTGCAATTAAGTCAGTGAATTCAATTTTATCACTACGCACTACAGATGAAATATTTTCAACATTAGATTTGGCTATGATAGATTTACAGGATGCTTCTGCAAAATTCTTGAAGATCGGCTCAACACCTAGCTATGTAAAACGTGGAGAAAAGATCATAAGAATACAAGCTAGTAATTTACCGATGGGTATTATTCAAGAGTTTGAAGTGGATGTTGTAAGTGAACAATTAAAAGCAGGAGACTTTCTAATTATGATGAGCGATGGTGTCTTTGAAGGCCCAAGGCATGTTGAAAATTATGATATGTGGATGAAACGAAAAATCAGTGAAATAGATTCGAAAGATCCACAAGAAATTGCAGACATCTTAATGGAAGAAGTAATTCGTACAAGAGCTGGAAATATTCAAGATGATATGACAGTTGTCGTCACACAGATAAAGAGGAATATTCCAAAGTGGGCTGCTATTCCTTCGTATTCATATCGAAAAAAAGCTCAATAAAATAGGAAAGTGCTAACTAGTATTCTATTGAATATTATAAATAAACATAAAATAAGGCTGATGTTGGGTTTAAAAAAGTTTCGTTCCGTCAATGCTGATACTAAATCTAGTAGGAGGGGATGAAACATGAGGAAAGGGACTTTAAAACAAATTCTATTAATTACAGATGGTTGCTCAAATCAGGGTGAAGACCCAGTGGCAATGTCTGCATTAGCGAAAGAACAAGGTATTACTGTTAATGTAATTGGAGTTATGGATCAAGATACAATAGATGAACAAGGTATGCAGGAAATAGAAAGTATTGCAGCAGCAAGTGGTGGTGTTCACCAGGTTGTCTATGCCCAGCAACTTTCACATACTGTTCAAATGGTGACAAGACAAGCGATGACACAAACTCTACAAGGAGTTATTAATAAAGAACTTCAACAAATTTTAGGCTCTCAAAGCTCTATGGAGGACCTGCCTCCTGAAAAAAGAGGAGAGGTTATGGAAGTAGTGGATGAGCTTGGTGAGACTGTCGAATTAGAAGTTCTTGTTCTTGTCGACACGAGTGCCAGCATGAAACATAAGCTTCCAACAGTAAAAGAAGCATTACTTGACCTATCTTTAAGTTTAAATGCAAGAATGGGTGAAAATCGTTTTGGCGTTTTCGTATTTCCTGGGAAAAGGAATGATGTCGAAAAAGTGCTAGATTGGACGCCTAAGCTCGAATCGTTGACGAGTATTTTCCCAAAACTGACAACAGGAGGGATTACTCCAACAGGTCCGGCTATTAGAGAGGCTCTTACTTACTTTAAGAAAAAGCGTTCGTTAAGGAGCTTGATTACTCGTGATGAACAATACTTCGAAGAGTCAGGTATGTAAAGTTCAGCCAGGAACCTATATAACAGGGAAGTGGCATAAACATTCTTATAAAATCATTCAGCCTCTTGGTTATGGCGCTACTGGTTTTGTATATTTGGCCGAGGGTTCTAAGGGCAATGTAGCTTTGAAAATCAGTGAGAGTAGTACGTCAATTACTTCTGAAGTAAATGTGTTAAAGCATTTTTCAAAGGTCCAGGGGTCTGCCCTCGGACCTTCTTTATTAGATGTAGATGACTGGGTGCGTCCAGGCTTTCCAAAAGCAATCTCATTTTATGTAATGGAGTATATAAAAGGTGAGAGTTTCTTAGATTTCATTCAGAAAAAGGGGAATGAATGGACAGGCGTTTTATGTTTACAATTGTTAGCAGACTTGGACAGACTTCATCAGGAAGGTTGGGTCTTTGGAGATTTAAAGCCTGATAATCTAATCGTTACTGGCCCTACACCCAAAATAAGATGCATTGATGTAGGCGGTACGACGATTAATGGTAGAGCGATAAAAGAGTTTACAGAGTTCTTTGATCGAGGTTATTGGGGAATGGGTACACGAAAGGCTGAACCAACCTATGATTTATTTGCAGTTGCCATGATCATGATAAACGCCGCCTTTCCAAAACGTTTTTCCAAAACAACAGATGCAAAAGAACAATTAAAGAATGTCATTCGAACAAATGCCATGCTACGTAAATATGAAAAAGTATTAAATAATGCACTTCATGGACGATATCAAAGCGCTGCTGAGATGAGAAATGATATGATTCTTCACCTAAGTCAAAAAATTGTTCAACCAGATCAGCCTCCGACAAGAAGCAATCGGCACCAAGTCAAAAAACAAAGTAAGCCAGTTAGTAGAAATGGAACAGTAATTAGTAAGAAGCCTGTTCCTCAGAAAACCAAAGGTGGTTTTGTGGAGACGGTTCTAATTATATTATTTGTCTCGTTGGCTTATGTCCTCTATATTTATGGTCAAATCCTATAGATAAGTTAAGCGTGGATTGGAGCGAAAGACACTTGACTCCTGCTCAGAAGTTGAGGAAAGGTCGAGACCCCACAGGCGTTAGCGCCGAGGAGGCTCGACTTCCTCCCCGCGGAAAGCAAGTGTCTGCAGCGAAAAGGAACGGTCAATATTTAAAGTGAAAAACTATAATCTTTGACAAAAGAGCAGGATTACTTTGTTAAGTAGAAATAGTAATGATACGATAAACACATTACGACTACTTTATAGAGGGATGAAAAGGTAATGTTACAACAAGTCAACGACTTTATTAATAAACACCAACTACTAGAAAAAAATACCAAAATCATAGTTGGTGTTTCAGGTGGGCCGGATTCTTTGGCTCTTTTACACTTTCTTTGGAACCATCGGACAATCTGGAACGTACATATAATTGCCGCTCATGTTGACCATATGTTCAGAGGGAAACAGTCAGAAGAAGATATGAACTTTGTGAAAAAAATTTGTGAAGCCCATGATATACCATTTGAGGGTGTTCAAATTGATGTTTCATCCCATCAGAATAGCCATGGTGTTAGTGCTCAAGTTGCAGCAAGAGAATGTCGATTTACTTACTTTAAACAAATGATGGAAAAGCATCAGGCTCAATATATAGCACTTGGCCATCATGGTGATGATCAAATTGAAACGATTCTTATGCGACTTGTAAGAGGAAGTACATGGGAAGGGCAGGCTGGTATCAAAGCAAAGAGAGCCTTTTCTAATGGATATATCATTCGTCCCTTTTTGGCAGTTACTAAAGAAATGATAGAGGAGTACTGCTTTAAAAATAACTTACAGCCAAGAATCGATCCTAGTAATGAAAAGGCTACATATACACGAAATCGCTATAGACATACGATTCTTCCCTTTTTAAAAGAAGAAAACAGAAATGTACATGAGAGATTTCAGCAATTTAGTGAAGCCTTACTAGAGGATGAAAAATATCTTCAGGAATTAACCGTGGACAAAATGAATACAGTAATTAGAAGGATTGGAGTAGACGAAATAAACCTTAAGATCAGTAGTTTCATGAACATGCCTAATCCTTTACAAAGGCGTGGTATTCAACTAATATTAAACTATCTTTATGGAGAGATACCTTCGACTCTTTCTAACATACATATTGAAAGTTTATTAACCCTTCTTTCTGGCAATCGTTCATCTGGAACATTACACTTTCCGAATCATTTACGAGTAGAACGTTCATATGACGATTGTTTATTTACCTTTCATGAAATGAAAAATAGCTCCTTTTGTTTTACGATAGATGGACCAGGCCAAAGTATCCTTCCAGGTGGAGGGGTAATAATTACAGAGGTTTGGGAACACTATCCTAGTGATAAAACAGGTAACAACTATTTTATTATTGACCCTGACACTCTGTCATTTCCCTTAAAGGTAAGAAATAGGGAGATTGGTGACAAAATGACATTAAAAGGCATGAAGGGAAGGAAAAAGGTAAAAGATATTTTTATTGACCGTAAAATTCCCATGAAGGATAGGGACATTTGGCCGATTATAGAAAATGGTACTGGAGATATTATCTGGTTACCAGGCTTAAAAAAATCAACCTATGAAGCCACTGATCGATCAAAAGGAAGGTACATATTACTACAACATAAGGGCAACCAACGTCTAGGGGGCAAAGTAGAATGAAGCAAGATATTGAGAAAGTTCTGATTACCGAGGAAGAAATACAAGAAAAAGTAAAAGAGTTAGGTATGACTTTAACGGAAGATTATAGAGATCGTTTTCCGTTAGCAATTGGTGTTTTAAAAGGTGCTATGCCATTTATGGCGGACTTATTAAAACGAATTGATACATATTTGGAAATCGATTTCATGGATGTTTCCAGCTATGGCCACTTAACTGTTTCATCTGGACAAGTTAAAATCCTAAAGGATTTAGACACTTCAGTGGAGGGGCGAGATATCTTAATTATCGAAGATATTATCGATAGTGGGTTAACATTGAGTAACTTGGTAGAGCTTTTCAGACACAGAAAGGCAAAATCAATCAAAATTGTTACCTTATTAGATAAACCTTCTGGAAGAAAAGCGGATATAGAGGCTGATTATGTTGGCTTCCAAGTACCAGATGCTTTTGTAGTAGGATATGGTCTAGACTATATCGAAAAGTATCGAAATTTACCATATATCGGTGTATTAAAGCCACATATCTATACAACTGAAGAAGTATGATTATATTCCAGGTTCCATCTGGGGTAATAGTTGTCAGTAAAGGAAATATATAGCACTTGTTAAGGGCTATTTGTTGTAATGAATCTATTCGCTATGATACTATTGACTATAGTTTGTTCATCGTGGGAGGAGGTAAGGGATGAATCGGATTTTTCGAAATACGATCTTTTATTTACTTATATTTTTGGTAATTATCGGTGTAGTTAGCTTTTTTAATGGAACGAATCAGCAAACAGAGGAAATGAACTACAATGAATTCATCACTCATCTTGAAAATGGTGATGTCAAATCACTATCTATGCAACCTGTACGAGGGGTGTATGAGATAAGTGGACAATTGACTAACTATGAAGCTGAACAGTTCTTCCTTACATATGTTCCAAATATGCCAAGAGTGATGGAACGTATTGATGCTGCTGTTGCAGCAAATACGGATATTAAGATACTTCAAGCGGAAGAAACAAGTGGTTGGGTAACCTTCTTCACTTCCATAATTCCTTTTGTTATTATCTTTATCTTATTCTTCTTCCTGCTTAACCAAGCTCAAGGTGGCGGTAGCAGGGTAATGAACTTTGGTAAGAGTAAAGCAAAGCTTTATAGTGAAGAAAAGAAAAAGGTTAAATTTAAAGATGTAGCAGGTGCCGATGAGGAGAAACAAGAGCTTGTTGAGGTTGTTGAATTCTTAAAGGATCCTCGCAAATTCTCCGAGCTTGGTGCAAGAATTCCTAAGGGTGTCCTTCTTGTAGGACCTCCAGGTACTGGTAAAACTTTATTAGCACGTGCAGTTGCTGGTGAAGCAGGAGTTCCGTTCTTCTCAATCAGTGGTTCGGACTTTGTAGAGATGTTTGTTGGAGTAGGGGCTTCACGTGTACGTGACCTATTTGAAAATGCTAAAAAGAATGCCCCGTGTATAATCTTTATTGATGAAATCGATGCTGTAGGTCGACAACGTGGTGCTGGTCTAGGTGGAGGACATGATGAACGTGAGCAAACCCTAAACCAACTACTCGTTGAAATGGATGGATTCGGTGCAAATGAAGGAATTATTATTATTGCAGCGACAAACCGTCCGGATATTCTTGACCCAGCCCTTTTACGTCCAGGTCGTTTTGACAGACAAATTACAGTTGATCGTCCAGACTTAAAAGGAAGAGAGGCTGTTCTAGGAGTACATGCTCAAGGTAAGCCTTTAGATGAATCTGTTAATCTTAAAGCGATTGCTGCTCGTACACCAGGCTTCTCTGGAGCAGATTTAGAGAACCTATTAAACGAAGCTGCTCTAATCGCAGCAAGACGTAACAAAAAGAAAGTGGATATGTCTGATATCGACGAAGCAACAGATCGTGTTATTGCAGGACCTGCGAAGAAGAGTCGTGTCATTTCTAAAAAGGAAAGAAATATTGTTGCATATCATGAAGCTGGTCACACCATTATTGGTTGTGTATTAGATGAAGCAGATATGGTTCATAAAGTAACTATCGTACCTCGTGGTCAAGCTGGTGGTTATGCTGTTATGCTTCCAAGAGAAGATCGTTATTTTATGACAAAACCAGAATTACTTGATAAAATTACGGGATTACTTGGTGGACGTGTAGCTGAAGAAGTAGTATTTGGAGAAGCAAGTACAGGCGCACATAATGACTTCCAGCGTGCAACAGGTATAGCCCGTAAGATGGTTACAGAATACGGTATGAGTGAAAAGCTTGGACCACTTCAATTTGGTCAACCACAAGGTGGTCAAGTGTTCCTTGGTCGTGATATCCATAATGAGCAGAATTATAGTGATGCTATAGCTCATCAAATTGACTTAGAAATTCAAAGTTTAATTAAGGAATGTTACGAAAAAGCGAAGGTTATTCTAACAGAGAATCGTGATAAGCTAGAGCTTGTTGCTAAAACATTGTTAGAAATTGAAACACTTGATGCTGAACAAATTAAAAGTCTATATGAGGAAGGTAAATTACCTGATCGTCCATATGCAGCGGAAGAAACTTCCAAACCAAGTGATGATGTAAAGGTAAATATCAACTCTAAAAAAGATGAAGCAAATGATACAGAAGAAGAAAAGTAATTAATTCTACTGGGTGTCGGATACACATTGTTGTATTTGGCACCTTTTTTATAGAATGAAAGGCTCTGGTGAGTTAACATGTTATTTGCATTAGATGTAGGAAACTCAAGTATTGCTTTAGGAATATACGAAAAGAACGAGTTGACCTATCATTGGCGAATTGAAACAAATAGAAATCGCACTGAAGATGAATATGGAATGATAGTAAGATCACTGTTAGACCACGTTGATATTGAATTTAGCGATATAAAAGGAATCATTATTTCCTCGGTTGTACCTCCAATTATGTTTTCACTTGAAAAGATGTGTAACAAATATTTTGGTTTAAAGCCACTGATTGTTGGTCCTGGAATTAAGACAGGATTAAACATTAAATATGATAATCCACGTGAAGTAGGAGCAGACCGTATAGTAAATGCGGTAGCGGGAATCCATTTATTTGGGGGGCCACTAATCATAGTTGATTTCGGAACTGCTACTACCTATTGTTACATAAATGAACATAACCAATATATTGGTGGTGCAATCGCACCAGGAATTGCAATTTCAACAGAGGCTTTATATTCAAAGGCTGCGAAACTACCTCGTATTGAAATCGTAAAACCAGATGAAATAATCGGGAAAAATACGGTTAGTGCGATGCAAGCGGGGATACTATACGGGTATGTAGGTCAAGTTGAAGGAATTGTGAATAGAATGAAGGAACAATCGAATGTTTTGCCGAAAGTTATAGCTACGGGAGGAATGGCTTCTCTTATAGCAAAGGAATCAAATGCAATAGATCATATTGAACCATTTTTAACCTTAAAGGGTCTGCAGCTTATCTTTGAAAGAAACAATGAAGTGAAAAAGGCTAAATAGATTTTGAACTAGTACATTTCTTCATTAGACCAACAACATGAATGAAAGGGGTATATCAACCAAATGGGAGATTATTTAGTAAAAGCATTATCTTACAATAAACAGGTTAGAGCTTATGCTCTAAGAACAACAGAAACAGTAGGAGAAGCACAACGTAGACATTATACATGGCCTACTGCATCTGCAGCTCTTGGTCGAGCAATGACAGCGGGAGTTATGCTTGGGTCAGCATTAAAAGGGGAAGAAAAAATAACGATTAAGATTGAGGGTGGCGGACCAATTGGTGTCATTCTTGTCGATAGTAATCCTAAAGGAGAAGTGAGAGGATATGTCACTAATCCCCAAACTCATTTTGACTTGAATGCACATGGTAAGTTAGATGTTGCAAGAGCAGTTGGAACGGAAGGAACGTTATCCATTGTAAAAGATATCGGAATGAGAGATCATTTCTCAGGACAGGTTCCTATTGTTTCAGGAGAATTGGGTGAAGATTTTACTTATTACTTAGTTACATCAGAACAGGTTCCTTCTTCTGTTGGAGTGGGAGTATTGGTGAATCCAGATAACTCTATCTTAGCAGCAGGCGGTTTTATGATTCAATTACTACCTGGTACAGATGATGAAACAATTTCTAGAATTGAAGAACGACTTAGTAAGATGGAACCCATTTCAAAACTTATTGAAAGAGGGCTAACACCTGAACAACTATTAGAAGAAATTCTTGGTGAAGATAATGTGCAGATTATTGATAAAATGCCGGTTACATTTTCTTGTCCTTGCTCAAAGGATAGAATTACAAATGCAATCATTAGTCTTGGTACAGAAGAAATACAAGCGATGATAGATGAAGAGGGACAAGCAGAGGCACAATGTCATTTCTGTAATGAAAAATACCATTTCTCGAAAGAGCAATTAGAAGAACTAATAGAAGAATCAAAATAGACGAGTTTAGGGGGGAGAAACTTGAATTCTAAATACTTATGGTCAATTATTATTGGGCTTGTTATCATGAACTGTTTTACTATCGCCTATTTTGTTTCTACTCAAGAAGGAAAAGTAAAAGAAGTTGTAAGTATAAGTAATGAAAATGCATCTTCTGGGGAAAATGTTGCAAAAATCGGAGATATCCAAATATCAAGGCAACAATGGTTGAGTGAATTAGAAACTAGATACGGTAAACAAACGCTTGAGGATATGATTGATAAAGAAGTGGTAAAACAAATGGCTGAAAAATATAATATATCAATCTCCTCAGAAAGTATTGAACAGGAAGTTACTATGATTAAGACAATGTATAACACGTTTGATCATGAAACAATTAATGATGAAGAAAATTGGCGTAAACAAATAGAAACGAGCATGCTTTTAGAAGAATTGTTAACGAAGGATGTTGTCATTCCTGAAGAGGAAATGATAACTTATTACGAGGAAAACAAGGAGTTATATGAAATTCCTAAAACGTTTCAGCTTTCACATATCGTAGTTGCAACAGAAGAGGAAGCAGAAAAGGTACGAGAAGAATTAAAAAATGGATCAAGTTTCACAGCACTTGCAATGGAAAAGTCTCAGGACGAATTTTCAGCAAATCAAGGTGGCTTACTAGGTTATATTTCGGAAGATACAGAATATATTCCAGAAGAGTACTTCAATGCTTTGGAAGAATTAGATGAAAATGAGTGGAGTAACCCTTTAAAGGTAGAGGGAGGGTATGCAATCCTACTCTTACATGAAACGATTGATGGGATAAGTTACTCCTTTGATGAAGTTAAAAGCCAAATTAGAAGGCAAATGGCTATTGATCAAATGAAGGGCTCTATCACTGTTCAACCTTTCTGGGAAGAGATAAGTGTTTCTTGGTTTTATGATGAAAAACAATAAGGTTTGTTAAATGTAAATTTATTGACAAATCTGAATAAAATCTGTTAAATTCGATATAACCAATAAAAATACTTGGAATTAGGGGTGGGGCAGGATGACACGTGTAGCAAATTCAATTCATGAGTTAGTAGGGCAAACACCAATCGTAAAATTAAATCGCCTTGTCGGTGAAAATAGTGCTGATGTTTATCTGAAATTAGAATTTATGAATCCTGGAAGTAGTGTAAAAGATCGAATTGCTTTAGCAATGATCGATGCTGCAGAAAGAGAAGGTAAATTAAAGCAAGGGGATACAATTATTGAGCCGACTAGTGGGAATACAGGAATTGGTCTAGCAATGGTTGCAGCAGCAAAAGGCATCAAGGCCATTCTAGTTATGCCTGATACGATGAGTATGGAACGCCGCAACCTTTTACGTGCTTATGGTGCGGAACTAGTTCTAACACCTGGCGCAGAGGGAATGGGTGGAGCAATACGAAAAGCAGATGAACTTGCAAAAGAACATGGATATTTCATGCCTCAACAATTTAAGAATGAAGCAAATCCGGAAATTCACCGATTAACAACAGGCAAAGAAATCGTTGAACAAATGCCGGATGGGCTAGATGCTTTCGTCTCTGGGATCGGAACGGGTGGAACAATAACGGGTGCTGGTGAAGTTTTAAAAGAAAAGTTTCCTTCTATTAAAATTGTTGCTGTAGAGCCTACTGACTCGCCTGTATTATCTGGTGGGAAACCTGGTCCTCACAAAATACAAGGAATTGGGGCAGGGTTTGTTCCAGATATACTAGATACAAAGATTTATGACGAGGTTATTACGGTTAAAAACGACGAGGCATTTGAATATGCGCGCCGTGCAGCACGTGAAGAGGGAATCTTAGGTGGTATTTCTTCAGGAGCAGCTATTTATGCAGCGCTAAAAGTTGCAGAACAGCTAGGTAAAGGTAAAAAAGTACTCGCAATTATTCCGAGTAATGGTGAACGTTACCTAAGCACCCCTTTATATCAGTTTGACCAAGAATAATAAACAGTCGCTTGACTGTTTTTTTTTTGTTCTCTATTCTTTTTTAAGTATGAAATGATGAACACTCGAAGATAATCATGTACAATAGGGTTATTCGTATAACCACATGAATGTTTTCCGAGGAGGATGAAATAATGAAGCTTGCAAGAGCTCCATTAGCTAGGAAGATACAATTAAATAATATAAATTGGTTTAAACAATATAAAGCAATTTCCAAGCATGAATCTCATCATGTCTTATTAGAAAGTGGTCGTGGGGGAAGGTATAGTATTATAGGGTTACGTCCTTACGCTATCTTAAAAGGGAAAAATTATAAGCTAGAAGTCACTTATGATCAAAAGAAAGAAGTCCTTACAGGGAATCCGTTAGAGTTAATGGAAGAATGGCTTGGGCAGTTTAAAACTGAACACAATCCAGACTACCCAGACTTCCAAGGTGGTGCAATCGGTTATTTTAGTTATGATTGTGCTAGGTATATCGAAAAGCTTGATACATTAGCAGAAGATGATTTAGAAACACCTGACTTATATTTTTTAATATTTGATGATGTCTTTGTTATAGATCATCAAGACAATGCTTTTTGGATAATCACTCATTACCTACCTGGTGAAGAGGAAGATGCAAAAGACCGTATAGGGTTTTACGAGCAATTATGGACAAATGAATTAAACGATGATACTTTCCCGTTATTAACTAAGTCGAACCAACAAATTGAACGACCTTATTCATTTACAGAGGAAGAGTTTGTTACAGCAGTTGAAAGAATAAGAGAATATATTGCGATGGGTGACGTCTTCCAGGTTAATTTATCGGTTAGACAATCAAGACCATTGCAAACACATCCGCTTAATATATATGAGACGTTACGTAGTGTTAACCCTTCACCTTATATGTCCTACATGCAACTGCCAGAATTTCAGGTGGTTAGTGCTTCCCCTGAACTACTGGTGAAGAAGAAGGGTGATGAAATTAGTACTAGACCGATAGCTGGGACAAGGTCAAGAGGTAGAGATGATCAAGAGGATTTACAATTAGCTAATGAACTTATTGAAAATGAGAAGGAACGTGCAGAGCATGTTATGCTAGTAGACCTTGAAAGAAACGACCTTGGGCGAGTGAGTGAATACGGAAGTGTCGAGGTAAATGAATTTATGACGATCGAGAAGTATTCCCATGTTATGCATATTGTTTCAAATGTAAGGGGTAAACTGGCTAATGATAAAACTGGCTTTGATTTAATTAAGGCAACCTTTCCTGGAGGGACCATTACGGGTGCTCCGAAGGTAAGAACAATGGAAATCATTGAAGAGTTAGAGCCTGTTCGAAGAGGGCTATATACAGGGTCAATAGGGTGGATTGGCTTTTCGGGTGACCTGGAACTAAATATCACGATCCGAACCCTAATTGCTAAAAACGGTATTGCACATGTGCAGGCAGGAGCGGGTGTTGTGATAGACTCAAATCCACGCCAAGAGTACAAGGAATCATTAAAAAAGGCCATAGCCTTATGGAAAGCAAAAGAGCTGAGTGAAGAAGAGATAGTTGAAAATAAGAGTATGAGGTGAGCATTATGATACTAATGATTGATAATTACGATTCTTTTACCTTTAATTTAGTACAGTATCTAGGGGAATTAGGTCAGGAGTTATTAGTAAAACGAAATGATGAAATTACCCTTGAGGAAATAGAGCAATTAAACCCTGATTATTTGATGATTTCTCCAGGCCCTTGTAGTCCTAATGAAGCCGGAATTAGTTTAAAAGTAATTGAACATTTCGCAGGGAAGATTCCGATATTTGGTGTATGTCTAGGACATCAATCTATTGCTCAAGTTTTTGGAGGAGATGTTGTTCGTGCGGAGCGCCTTATGCACGGTAAAACTTCAGAGATTCATCATGATGGGAAGACGATATTTGAAGGTCTAGATAACCCATTTACAGCTACTCGTTATCATTCTTTAATCGTTAAGAAAGAAACGTTCCCTGAATGCCTTGAGATATCTGCATGGACCACAGAAGATGAGATTATGGCATTGCGTCATAAAACACTGCCTATTGAAGGTGTTCAATTTCACCCTGAATCAATCATGACATCTTTCGGAAAGCAAATGTTAACGAATTTTATAGAAAAATATAAAAAAGAAGATGAAGTATGTACATCTATCTAAATGGAGAATACGTAAAGCAAGACGAAGCGAAAATATCCCCTTTTGACCATGGTTTTCTATATGGTCTTGGGGTGTTTGAAACCTTAAGGACATATGATGGTCACCCATTTTTACTTGATGACCATCTTGCCCGCTTGAACGGGGCACTTAAGGAACTTCAAATAAACTATACTGCAAACAGAGAAGATGTTAAGTCCATTGTAGATCTTTTACTTGAAAAGAATGATTTAAAGGACGCTTATATACGCTTTAATGTATCAGCGGGGATAGGTGAAGTTGGATTACAGGTTGAAGGTTACAATAATCCAACAGT
Organism: Cytobacillus luteolus; assembly: GCF_017873715.1. Taxonomy (NCBI): domain Bacteria; kingdom Bacillati; phylum Bacillota; class Bacilli; order Caryophanales; family Bacillaceae; genus Litchfieldia; species Litchfieldia luteola. The sequence continues at coordinate 5,388 of NZ_JAGGKM010000010.1, read as the reverse complement.
GATTGTCTTTGTGAAACCCCTACCAAAGTTAGTTGAAGGCTTAGAAAAAGAAGCTATAATCTTAGAGCATAGAAGAAATTCTCCTGAAGGTGCTACTCGATTAAAATCTCACCATTTTCTTAATAATGTTATTGGGAAACGAGAAATAGGGGGAAATCCTACTGTAGAGGGAGTCTTTTTAAATAAAGAAGGTTATCTAGCAGAAGGAGTAACCTCAAACTTATTTTGGATAAAAGATGATAAGCTATTTACGCCTTCGGTAGAAACCGGTATCTTAGACGGGGTTACTAGGCGTTTTATTTTGGAGCTAGCAAGCTGTCATGGTATTTGCAGTGAAATAGGTTACTATCAACCTGAAGAAATTGAAGCGTGTGATGAGGCATTTATAACAAATTCAGTACAAGAAATTGTCCCACTCTCAAAGATAAACAATATCTCCTTACCGGGAAATAAAGGGTTAGTAACATTAAAGTTGCAAAAATTATATGCTGAGCAGAGAAGAAGACTCTGGAGTCGTACTGGATTACGAGAGGAAGTAAGTGGATATGAAGAATACTAGTATATCCTGTGGACCTTACACATTAGATTTGTCAAAGAAAACGTTAATAATGGGAATTTTAAATATTACCCCAGATTCATTCTCTGACGGAGGTAAATATACTCAGGTAGAGAGTGCGATTATCCATGCCAAAGAAATGATTGAGCAAGGAGCGGACATCATTGATGTAGGTGGAGAATCAACTAGACCTGGATCTGCTAAAGTATCTCAGGAAGAGGAATTAGCTCGTGTTATCCCCATTATAAAGGCCCTTTCTAAAGAGATTAGTGTCCCTATCTCAATTGATACGTATAAAGCTGAGGTTGCAAAGCAAGCAATTGAGGCTGGAGCACATATCATTAATGATGTTTGGGGAGCGAAAGCCGATAAAAAGATGGCGGAAGTAGCAGCTACGTATAAGGTTCCGATTATTCTTATGCATAACAGAGATAATCGAGATTACCAAGATCTTGTGCCCGATATGATTTCAGATTTGCAAGAAAGCATTTCGATCGTGCGAGCAGCGGGTGTTCGTGACGAGAAAATTATTTTAGACCCGGGAATTGGGTTTGCAAAAAACTTTGAACAAAATATTGAGGCTCTTCAAAACTTAGAAAAAATTACCGAATTAGGATTTCCGGTTCTGTTAGGTACATCACGAAAATCATTTATTGGACAAATACTTGATTTGCCACCAGAACACCGTGGGGAAGGTACAGGTGCAACGACTTGTTTGGGAATTCAAAAAGGATGTCAAATAGTGAGAGTACATGATATTTTACTTAACGCACGTCTTGCTAAAGTAATGGATGTTTTAGTAGGTAAATAGGGGGCGAATCAAATCGACAAGATATTTGTGAATCGAATGGAGTTTTATGGTTACCATGGAGTGTTTCCAGAGGAAAATAAGTTAGGTCAACGGTTTATCGTTGATTTAGTTGTAGAACTTGATTTGAAAACAGCAGGAATGACAGATCAGCTAGAGTATACAGTTAATTACGGGGAATTATATAATTTTTGCAAGGACATTGTGGAAGGACAACCTTATAAACTATTGGAATCTGTGGCAGAGCAATTAACCTCCAAGATATTAAAAGAATTTCCGTTAATCAATACCGTCACAGTAAAAATGATAAAGCCGGATCCGCCTATCCCAGGACATTATCAATCAGTAGCTGTTGAAATAACAAGGAGTCGTTAAATGAGTAATATAGCTTATATAGCCATTGGTTCAAACATAGAAAATCGTCTAGAACATTTACGTCAAGCAGTCCATTCACTAAACAATCATAAGCATATTCATGTAGAAAAAGGGTCTTCAATTTATGAAACTGACCCTGTAGGCTATGAAGATCAAGCTCCTTTTTTGAATATGGTAATTAAAGTAATAACAGAGCTTTCTATGATTGAATTATTGCGTGCTAATCAAGTTATTGAAACAGAGAATGGCAGGAAAAGGGAAATTAAATGGGGCCCAAGAACATTGGACCTTGACATTTTGCTGTATAATCACGAAAATATTGAAACGGAAGAGTTAATTATTCCACACCCACGGATGACAGAAAGAGCATTTGTGATGATACCGTTACTTGAAGTAGAGCAAAATGTAGTCATACCAACTCATGAGCTCGCAGCTTTGAATATAGATGAATTAAGAGATAGAGAAGGTGTACGTGTATGGAAGCAGAAAAATGGGGAAGACGTATACGAGCTTTTCGAAAACTAAAAGGTTTCACTCAAGAAGGGTTTGCGAAGGATCTAGGAGTCTCAGTCTCTGTTCTAGGAGAAATAGAACGTGGTAATCGTGTTCCTAAGGATGATTTATTAGAAGATATAGCACAAGCTTTAAATATATCGTTAGAAGAACTAAAACCGAAAGACGTTAGTGATTAAGAAAAAAAGGAGGTTATACCATGTTGAAAATCGGTGATATTCAAATGAAAAACCAGGTAGTGCTTGCACCGATGGCGGGCGTATGTAACTCGGCCTTTCGTTTGACTGTAAAGGAATTTGGTGCAGGGCTAGTTTGTGCAGAAATGGTAAGTGACAAAGCGATACTATTTAATAATGCAAAGACTATGGATATGCTTTATATAGATGAGCGTGAAAAGCCACTCAGCTTACAAATCTTTGGTGGTGAGAAGGACACGCTAGTTGAAGCGGCTAAATATGTTGATAAAAATACAACAGCAGATATTATTGACATCAACATGGGATGTCCAGTTCCTAAAATTACAAAGTGTGATGCTGGGGCAAAGTGGTTGCTAGATCCAAATAAAATATATGAGATGGTATCAGCTGTTGTTGATGCAGTAGATAAACCAGTTACAGTTAAAATGCGTATGGGCTGGGATGAAGAGCATATTTATGCGATTCAAAATGCTCAAGCGGTTGAACGTGCTGGTGGTCAAGCGGTTGCTCTTCATGGAAGAACTCGTGTTCAAATGTATGAAGGTCATGCCAATTGGGATATCATTAAACAAGTAAAGCAATCTGTTTCAATACCTGTCATTGGTAATGGGGATGTTCAGACACCTCAGGATGCTAAACGTATGCTTGATGAGACTGGTGTTGATGGTGTAATGATTGGTAGAGCAGCACTTGGAAACCCATGGGTGATCTATCAAACCGTTAAATATCTTGAATCAGGTGAGTTAATTGAAGAACCGTCCGTTCGAGAAAAAATCGATGTGTGTGTGTTACACCTTGACCGCTTAATCGATTTAAAAAATGAAAATGTTGCAGTAAGAGAAATGCGTAAGCATGCTGCCTGGTATTTAAAAGGAATTCGTGGTAATGCAACGGTGCGTAACCAAATCAACGAATGTGATACTCGTAATCAACTTGTGGGACTACTAAATGGATTTGTTGAAGAGGTTGAAGCCAAAATGCAAGGCAATGCTCAAGTTGTTTGACATCCCCTTGAGGCTCGCCTATAATACCCCTAACGTAATACCCACTGCCAGTCCGTAAACTGGCAGTTTTTCTACTTACATAAACTAGCATTCAATCTTATAACAAAATAAATTTTTGGAGTTGATTTTATGAGTCATGAAGAATTAAATGACCAATTGCGAGTGAGAAGAGAGAAACTACATAAGCTTACAGAAGCAGGTCTAGATCCCTTTGGTAAAAGATTTGAACGTACAAACCTGGCAAAAGAACTGGTAGAATTATATGATCAGTTCTCGAAAGAAGAGTTGGATGAAAAAGAAATTTCAGTCACAATTGCCGGGCGAATTATGACTAAACGAGGAAAAGGAAAAGCGGGATTTGCACATATTCAAGATTTATCTGGACAAATTCAGCTCTATGTTCGTAAGGATGCTGTCGGTGATGAGCAGTATGAGGTATTCGATACAGCAGACTTAGGGGATATCGTAGGGATCACTGGTACGATCTTCAAAACACAGGTAGGCGAGCTTTCAATTAAAGTTAAGTCATTTGAAATTTTAACTAAGGCTCTTAGACCTTTACCTGAAAAATTCCACGGTCTTAAGGACGTTGAGCAACGTTACCGCCAACGTTATTTAGATTTAATTATGAACCCGGAAAGCAAAGAAACATTTATAGCTAGAAGCCAAATTATTAGAGCGATGCGACGTTATTTAGATGATCATGGTTACTTAGAAGTAGAAACACCAATGATGCACGCTATCGCAGGAGGAGCTTCTGCTCGTCCATTCCTGACTCACCATAATGCTCTTGATATTCCTCTATATATGCGAATTGCAATCGAATTACATTTAAAGAGATTAATTGTTGGTGGACTAGAAAAGGTTTATGAAATTGGACGAGTGTTTAGAAATGAAGGTGTATCAACTCGTCACAACCCGGAATTTACAATGATTGAGCTATATGAAGCGTACGCTGATTATAAGGATATTATGAATTTAACTGAAAACTTAGTTGCGCATATCGCTCAAGAAGTATTAGGTACAACAACTGTTCAATATGGAGATGCTCAGATTGATTTAAAACCTGAGTGGAAAAGACTTCATATGGTCGATGCGATTAAAGAATATGTTGGTGTTGACTTCTGGAAAGAAACGAGTGTAGAAGAAGCTCGTGCACTTGCAAAAGAGCATGGAGTAGATATCAAAGATAATATGTTATACGGTCATATTGTGAATGAATTTTTCGAGCAAAAAATCGAAGATAAACTAATTCAACCTACATTTATCTATGGACATCCTGTAGAAATATCACCACTAGCAAAGAAAAATCCAGAAGATCCACGTTTTACGGATCGTTTTGAATTATTCATTGTAGGGCGTGAGCACGCAAATGCTTTTACGGAATTAAATGACCCAATAGACCAAAAGGGTAGATTTGAAGAACAACTTAAAGAACGTGAACAAGGAAATGATGAAGCTCATGAAATGGATGAAGATTTCATCGAAGCACTAGAGTATGGAATGCCACCAACAGGTGGATTAGGTATAGGAATTGATCGTCTAGTAATGTTACTGACGAACTCTCCATCTATTAGAGATGTTTTATTGTTCCCGCAAATGCGTAACAGATAATAAAAGTATAAGGTGATTCTTCGGACGAAGAATCACCTTTTTATTTAGGGGAAAAATTCTATGAATATTTTATTGAAATAGTTGTTGCAAAGTTTTTTCTAAGATGGTATATTATTAAACGTCGCTGATGACGGCGATTAAGTTAAAAACAACTTAAATTAGTTGTTGACATTAAATTATCAAAGTGATAATATAATAAAGCTGCTTGGCTAACGGACAAGCAAACAAGTTCTTTGAAAACTGAACACAACACAAGCGTCAATGTTTGTTTTAAAAATTGTTTTAGCATGAGCTAATCAACTCTATTGGAGAGTTTGATCC